>JAZNLM010000109.1:0-54625 GCA_045579105.1 Candidatus Flemingiibacterium sp. | reverse complement strand
TGTGTGGGATTATCCGCAGCTTCCAAAAGAAAAAAGACACACATCTATTCTTGCGTCACCGGAATTTGATTACCCGACTTGTACATTTTGGTTTTCTTTTGACGAAGAAACGCACACTGACCGCGTAAAGAAAGATTTTTCTCATGAGAGATTTGACTTTGTAAGAGATGAACTAACAAAGCTGATTTAAGCAAATAAAATCGCCCGCATTACCAGATTCTCACTGTTGATGCGGGCAATTATTTTTATGATACAGCTTTTTAATACACACTCAATTGAATCTATTAGGGGGGAATGCGGTATTGGGCTTATCTATACTTGTACCGAGTTATCTAAATGACATTGGTCTGTGTGGACAGTCTTTTTTCTATGTGTTACTTTGCAAACTTAACCATGTTTCGGTCTTCGGTGAAGTTTTCCGCGTTGTAGAGTACAACGATATCGTCAACCGTTACTCCGTCTTTTGCTTCAAGCTGTGCAAGGTAGCTCACAACACCCATGTTGAGATGGCGCATATCCATTAGAATAATATGCTCATAGTGAGCGGTGAGCATAGGAACCATACAGTGCGAATAGGAGTCCTTGACAAGAAGAAGCGTTTTACCGTTGTCAACGCTAGTTGTTATGTGAACCATGGGCTGATTTCCGTTAAGGAATGTGGAGTACTTGTCGCGGCCTGAAAGATAACTCTCTTCGTAGAGAGTGTTAGTTGTATTCTGTCCGCCGTTGTAGACGACTTCAATTACAGTTTCGGGATCAAGAGTGAATATCTCATCGCGTACCGTGTCTATATTGACCTTATTGGCGAGCGTGCCTTGGAAATCGTTTGCGAGTACGCGTTTATCAAACTCATCGAATTCAAACGGAGTAATATTAAGCGATTTGCAAAGCTCGGTATATGCGTAGTATGCGCCGAGAGTTGTCCAGTGGTGGTCAGCGTGGTAGTAGATAAGCTCGTCTTTGTGAGCTGTGAGCACGTCACGGCAGTCAACGAAATTGCCGAGAGAGGCAAGTCTGTCAAGCAGTGCCGACTGGTCCCACACGGGAGCGTATGCCGGAAGTTTGTCCGCTAAAATAAGCGATGCGGTGGGAGCGATAAGCACGCGTGTGTTATATTCTTTCACAGCATCAAGAAACTCTGTGAGATATACGATGTTCTTTTCAAGCTGTTCGCTGTCAAGCTCGTGCTTTTCTATAAGATAACCGTCCTTGCCGAAGTAAACACCGCCGGATTCTTTCTTACCGAGTACGCGTTCCGCGAAGGTTTTGAAGGTTATCCAGGAGTCACGCGCTACAAACTGGTCGGTAATAAACTCTTCATAGTCCATCGTAAACGAGCCGTCAAAGAGCGCCTTGAAGCTGAATTTTGGCATCTGCGCGAGGTTTCGGTTTTCCGTGGCGGAAAATTCACGCACTGGATTTACCATACTTGCAACGGTAAGCGTGAGAATGAGCACGCAGAAAATCAAGGAAGTAACTATATTGCTTTTTTTTAGTTTCATTATATATTACCCCCCTTAGAATCTGAAATAAAGGAACGGGTTATAGGAAGCATCAACAAGATACGCAGTGGAAATTATGAGAATTGCCGCAAATGTGACGTTCTTGATGAGTGTCCCTGAAGTTCCTTCGCCGAGCTTTGTGAGAAGCTTTCCAGCAATATATTTTGGCGCAGGAGTTGCCGCAATCGCGAGTATTACGAAGAGTATCGCGTTTGTAAGAAGCAAATACATCGACGTGCTATCGGCAAACGAGTCGCCTGCACCAAACATTGCTGCGATGAACTTGCCAAGCTTTGACATATCCTCAATAGCGAATATGGCCCAGCTTATAACGACGAAGAATAGCGTGTATATATGTGAAACAAATCCTGGAAGCTTTTTTAGAAGCTTCAGAAGGAAGAATTTTTCGATGATAAGAAGTGCGCCGAAGTATACTCCCCAAATGATGAAGTTCCAGTTAGCGCCGTGCCAAAGGCCTGTTAAGAACCAAACAATGCATATATTGATGATGTGTTTTGCAGGACCTTTGCGGTTGCCTCCGAGGGGGATGTATACGTAGTCGCGGAACCAAGTGCCCAGCGAAATATGCCAGCGACGCCAGAATTCCGTGATACTTTTTGACATATACGGATAGTTGAAGTTTTCAAGGAAGTGGAAGCCGAGCATTTTTCCAAGACCTATGGCCATATCGGAGTAACCCGAGAAATCAAAATAGATTTGGAAGGAATACGCAAGAATACCTATCCACGCAGTTAGAACGGGAAGGGTGTCAAGATTTGACGCGAGTACCGTGTCCCAGATAATACCTGCGTTGTTGGCAAGAAGCACCTTTTTGCCAAGACCCATCATAAAGCGGGTAACGCCCTCGGAGAAATCGTCAAAATTCTCATGGCGCTCGTCAAGCTGTTCTGCGATTGTCTTATACTGTACGATAGGACCGGCTATAAGCTGTGGGAACAGTGCAACGTATGCACCGAAGCTGAGTATGTTTTTCTGCATCTTCGCATCTCCGCGGTAAACGTCAACGGTGTAGGACATTGTCTGGAAGGTGTAGAACGATATACCAATCGGAAGGGGAAGATTAAGAAGCGGAATTCCCGCGCCAAAAATAGAGTTTACTGTGGATATTAAAAAGTCGGAATACTTGAAAAAGCCGAGCAGTGCCAAGTTAATTATCATAGACGAGGCGACAGCCCATTTTGCAGCGCGTATATTACCTTTATCCTTATAGCGCTGAACGAGCATACCGTGTGTATAGTCAACAAGAGTTGAAAATATCATCAGAGTGACGTATATCGGTTCGCCCCAAGCGTAGAAAATAAGGCTTGCCACAAACAGAAGCGCATTACGGTATTTCTTCGGGAGAATGAAATACAGTGCCATTACTATCGGAAGATAGCGGAACAAAAACAGCAGACTGCTGAATACCATTTTAGTAAATCCTTTCAGTTTGCAAAGTTATGGCGGCTCACCCAATGGAAGAGCCGCCATATCAGGTTTTTAGGAATTTATTTGCCGAGAAGTGCGTTGATAGCGTCAACTGCCTTCTGGTTGTTTGCAACAGCTTCGTTGTACTGAATAGTAGCGATTTCCTCAGCGGTGCCTTCAGCGTAGAGCGCCTCATCGGAGAGGGTGCCCATCATAAGGAAGAATACTAGGTCGCCTTCAGCGAAAACCTTTGCTGCACGAACTTTCTCAACATCCTTGGGATACTGGAAGGAATCGTTTACAAGGTAGTTGTAGTAGTTCTGAAGAGCGGTGAGAACATTCTCTGTGTTGCCTTCGGTAGCCTTAACTACGATGTAGGTATCAACGTTAGTCATCATCATAGGCATACCTGCTGCGAAATCCTCAACCCATGCAGCCTGAATTCCGTAGGTTCCTTCGAGAATGTCAGCAGGGATATCCATAAGGGGCATACCCATTTCGCTCTCGGGATTGTAGGTATCACCGTAAGCACCAAGGATAGCATCCTTGAGTTCGGGAACAGTTACTTCAACTGTAGAAGGAGTGGTGTCACCGTTATCACCGTTGTTGCCGCCGCAGGAAGCGAGTGCGCCGCAAGCGAGTACGCCTGCGAGAAGAAGTGCAAGAATTTTCTTAGACATTTTGTTTACCTAACCTTTCAAATTTTCAGTTTTATTTTTTGCAGTACGGGATTTTTTATTCCCGACCTGCATATATAGACGCACGACTTTCAAAAAAGTTCCGTGCAAAGCTATATCAAAAAAGAATATAGAGTGTCGTTTTATGGCATATTGGTTATACCGAGGTAAAACGATAAAATTATGCGCGGCATTCATTAACTATGCGCTTCATTTCGGGGAGCTTTCTTTCCATATCCTTTAATAAAGCGATTTGTGCACGGGTGCGAATTATGTTGTGCTCTGGATAGTTGCGCTTAAAATATACGTCTCCGTTTAAGTAGTCGCCAAGGAAACGCAGACAAAGCTCGTAGGTCATGAGCAGAGCACCTTCCGCTAAAAGATCATATTCAATATCAGTCAGTGAAGCGCCAACCCCTTTTATAAATCCACGTGTGAACTGCTCAAAAAGACCAAGATCGAGGGAAATCTTCGATACGTCGGGATCATCCTCGGCGGCAGTGCATGCACCAAAGCGAATAGCATCACCGAAATCATAGAGCACCGAACCGGGCATTACAGTGTCGAGGTCGATAACACATACACCTTTATCGGTTTTTGCATCAATAAGTACGTTGTTGAGCTTCGTATCATTGTGTGTAACACGTATCGGCATCACGCCAGATTTTATAGCATCAATTGCTATGTGTGCAAGCGGCTCACGCGACTCAAGAAATGCGATCTCTTCGGCTGCCTTCTTAAGACGCTTGGAAATTTTACAATTTTCGACAGCCGCTTTGAAGTCATTGTATCGAATTACGGTATCATGGAAGTTGGGTATAGTTTCGTGGAGCGTAGTAGCTGGATAATCGGAAAGCATCGATTGGAAGCTTCCGAAAGCCTCGCCTGCGCTGTAAAAAAGTTCAGGACGAGTTATGGATTGATATGATATAGCATCGATGGATTTTGACATACGCCAATGTCTGTTGTATTCATCAATATAAAGAAGAGTATTGTCATCGCTTTTAGCAAAGGTCATCGCTTCACGTTCAGGATCGCCCCCTGTTGCTTCAATCTTCTTTTTTAGAAAAGCACAGATATTCTCGACGTTTTCCATTAGCTTATACGGCCTTCTAAAAACATTGGTGTTTACGTTCTGGAGAATATACTTGTGTCCGCTCTCAAGCGTTATTTCAAAAGTGCGGTTTATGTTACCACAGGTTATTGGTTTTATGGATATGGGGGAACTTTCAAGAAGAAAATGCGTTGCAGCTTCAAGCTCTTTAGTATACATTCTATGACGGTCCTTTCAATAAATATATTTGAGGAATGCCAAATAGGGGATTTCTTGGACTGCCGCAAAAGTCCGAGCGAAGATACTTCTTTTAAGGTCTATCCGCTCAAGGCTTTTTAAAATAAATATAAAAATATTTACACACATTAAACATTATACCATACATACATATAAAAAGCAAGTATTTTTCAAAAAAGATGAAAAAATTTGAGAAAAACTATTTACAAACGGGAAATGTTGTGATATAATAAATCCGTATGATTACCGGGGACAAAGTTTTCGGATCTCACCGACCGATTGCATTGTTTTGCGGAATATACAAAATATCATATTATGAAAGGTGAAAAAACCATGATTACCAAAGAAGTTAAGCAGCAGATCATCGCAGAGTACAAGCTTTCCGAGGCTGATACCGGTTCTCCCGAGGTTCAGATTGCTATCCTCACCAACCGTATCAACTCCCTCAACGCTCATCTTAAGAACAACCCTAAGGACCATCACAGCCACAGAGGCCTTCTTAAGATGGTTGGTCAGAGAAGAAACCTTCTCGGCTACCTTCAGAAGAAGGACATCGAGCGTTACAGAGCTATCATTGAAAAGCTCGGTCTGCGCAAATAAGACTTCAATCCGTTTTTGCGGCGGTTTTACCGCCGCAAAGCGGAAACAGCCCTTCTTGCGGTGCTTTGCACAGTAAGATGGGTAAAATTTTATTATGGAGATATTTGCGGCTCTGCATTTAGCAATGTGCCTGAGTGTATCGGACCTATTGTTAAGTGCACAACCAGAGAATATCTCCAAACCACATTAAAACAAAGGAGAAAGCAAAATGTTTGAGAATTACAAAGTATTTAACTACGAATTTGCAGGCAGACCTCTTGTTGTTGAAACTGGCAAGCTCGCAGGCCTTGCAAACGGATCTTGCCTTGTCCGCTACGGCGAAACCGTACTTCTTTGCTGCGCTACTGCATCTGCAAAGCCTCGTGACGGTATCGACTTCCTTCCGCTTAGCGTTGACTTTGAAGAGAAGATGTATGCTGTGGGCAAGATCCCCGGCGGTTACTTAAAGCGTGAGGGTAAGCCTTCTGAAAAGGCTATTCTTACCTCTCGTGTTATTGACCGTCCCGTACGTCCCCTTTTCCCGAAGGATCTCCGTAACGACGTAAACCTTTCACTCACCGTAATGAGCGTTGATCCCGACTGCTCGCCTGAAATCACCGCTATGATTGGTGCTTCTATCGCTCTTTCCATTTCTGATATTTCGTGGAACGGTCCTATAGGCGGCGCATTTATCGGTATGGTAGACGGCAAGCCTGTTATTAACCCCACGCTCGAGCAGAGAAAGGTTTCCGATCTTCAGCTTACAGTTGCGGCTTCTGCTGAAAAGGTTGTAATGATCGAGGCAGGCGCTAACGAAGTTTCCGACTCTGATATGTACGATGCTATCATGCTCGCTCACGCAGAGATCAAGAAACTCATTAAGTTTATTGACGCCATCGTTGCAGAAATAGGCAAGCCCAAGTTCACCTACGAATCCGGCGAGCTTGATCACGATATGTTCGACAAGATTTTCGCGTTCTGCGAGAAGGACGTAATGTTCGCTCTCGACACCGATGACAAGAATGTACGTGACGCAAGAATGACCCCCATTCAGGATGCAATCATGGAGAAGTTCGGAGAAGAATATCCAGAGCTTGACGTTCAGTATCCCGAGCTTATCTACAAGATTCAGAAGAAGATCGTTCGCCGCTGGCTCCTCGAGGATCACAAGCGTGTTGACGGCCGCCGTATGGACCAGATCCGTCCTCTCGCTTCTGAAGTAGGTATCCTTCCCAGAACCCACGGTTCGGGACTTTTCACCCGTGGTCAGACGCAGGTTCTTACCGTTGCTACCCTCGGCACACTTTCCGAAAGCCAAATGCTCGACGGTATCGACGAGGAAACCGAGAAGAGATATATGCACCACTACAATATGCCCGGTTATTCCACAGGTGAAGCAAAGGCTTCCCGCGGTGCCGGCAGACGAGAGATCGGTCACGGCGCGCTCGCAGAGCGTTCGCTCGTTCCCGTACTCCCGAGTGTTGAGGAATTCCCCTATGCTATTCGTCTTGTTTCCGAGGTCGTTTCTTCTAACGGTTCCACCTCGCAGGGTTCTGTGTGCGGTTCCACTCTTGCACTTATGGACGCAGGCGTGCCGATAAAGGCTCCTGTTGCAGGTATCTCCTGCGGTCTTATCACCGCTGAAGACGGCACTTGGACTACCATGATTGATATTCAGGGCCTTGAAGACTTCTATGGCGATATGGACTTCAAGGTTGCAGGTACAAAGAAGGGTATTACTTCTATTCAGATGGACCTTAAGATCGACGGTCTTACTCCCGAGATCATCGCTGAAGCATTCGCAGTTACACACAAGGGTCGCGATTACATTATCGACGAGGTTATTCTCAAGGCTATCGAGGCTCCTCGTGCAGAGGTTTCCAAGTATGCTCCCAAGATGACTTCCTTCAAGATCGATCCCGATAAGATTCGTGAAGTTATCGGTAAGGGTGGTTCTGTAATTCAGAAGATTTGTGCAGACAGCGGCGCAAAGGTTGACATTACCGACGACGGGACTATCACCATTGCTGCAATCAACAGTGATAGCGCTAATCTTGCTAAGTCGATGATTGATGCCATTGTATTCGAGCCTGAAGTTGGCGCAGTTTACGAAGGAACCGTTACCGGTATCAAAGAGTTCGGTGCCTTCGTTGAGTATGCACCCGGTAAGGAAGGTCTTGTTCATATCTCCAAGATCTGTCAGGAACGCATCGACAAGGTAGAGGACGTTCTTAAGCTTGGCGACAAGGTTAAGGTAAAGTATCTCGGTCTTGACAAAAAGGGAAGAATGGACTTCTCCATTAAGGATGCCAACTGATTGAACCTTTTATGGGGAACGCCGATATGGTGTTCCCTATTTTTCTCGGATATCAGTAATATATTGGGAGATTTGTATGAATAACCCCTATAATAACCGTCCTCAGCATAGCGGACAAAATAATGGGCGCGGCACCAATACGCCTGTACCAAACAGCCGTACTAATCCGAATCTAGAAAACGGCAGGGGACAACTGCACAGCAGTCATCCACAACAACGTGTGCAACAACAGCGTGTGCAGCAACAGCGTGTGCAGCAACAGCCGTACCGTACAGTAGCCCAATCAGACGGACAGTATCGGTACCATGAGCGGCAAAGTGGAAGCAATTATCCGCCCGTGCAACATAAATCAAGGGCTCAGACGCACAAAGCTGCAGGATTTGTCGTGCTCGTGGCAGCAATACTCTTCATGCTACTCATATCGGTTATAATTTTTTGCGCAAGATGTGCTATGGGAAATATCGGAGTCGGCAGTAATACAACGCCGAGCGGAACCGATATGAACATCGGAATAATCGACAGCACGGATACGTCAGATATTACGACAGACACCACCGAGCCTATCGCAACATCACCGCCAGAAACGCAGCTTGATCCAAAGTATCAGTATTCGGTTATGACCGAGGCGGACGTGCACCGGGGATATTTACTGCTCATAAACGGCGACAACGAATATAACTTTGATGGTGGCTTTACCATACAGGATTTTCGTGGGAATATGAGTGGTTCATATAAGCTGGGCGGCAGCTATAAGCTCGACAAGTATGCGATGAGCTGGTGCGATAAAATGATGGATGCCATTAAGGCACATATGGGGACAGGTGATGTTCTTGTGAACTCTGCTTTCCGAACTAAAGAAGATCAACAGAAGATACTCGATTATTACCTTACGACAAAAGGCGCTGAGTACGTTGAAAAATATGTAGGTCTGCCCGGGTACAGCGAACACCATACTGGACTTGCTATAGACTTCACTATATACACGGATAAAGGCGAATCCTACACCTTTGACGATAAGCCTGAATATCCCGAGTGGCTCCACGCAAATAGCTACAAATACGGATTTATTCAGCGTTATCCGGCCGATAAGGTAGATGTGACGGGTATTGCCTATGAGAGTTGGCATTACCGTTTCGTGGGCAAACCGCATGCCTACTATATGGTCAAAGAAAATCTTTGCTTTGAGGAGTACATAGCGCTTCTGCGTGGATTTGAATACGGCGAAAAGCATCTGGCTATAACTGATGACGAAGGGAAATCATGGGAAATTTATTTTGTTCCGGCGAGTGAATCGAGCACAACAAAGGTTCCTGTGCCAAAATATGTGGAATACGAGATTTCCGGAAACAACGTGGACGGTTATATAGTAACGTGCTATATGTAATTTGGAGGTTAAAGTTAAAATAATGAATAAGAATATTTTATATTCGCTTGGCGCTGTGCTTGTGTGGTCAACACTTGCGCCGGTTGCAAAAGTGGTACTTAATGAAGTGCCGAATTTTGAAGTACTTTCAGTGTCCGCCTTCGTTGGTTTTTTATTCCTTCTTGTGTACAATATCGCTAACGGATCGGTTAAAAAGATGACGCAGTACAAGCCTCGCGATTATTTTAAAATAAGCGGACTTGGATTTATCGGAATGTTTATGTCAAATGCGTTGTATTATTACGGAATATCTAAAATGACCTCGCAAGAAGCATGCATACTTAACTATCTCTGGCCGATAATGATACTTATTTTTTCTTGCATTATACTACACGAGAAGATTACAGTTATGAAGGTTGTTGCGATAGTTTGCTCATTTCTCGGAATAGTCATACTTTCGCTCGATTCTATTGGAAGCGGCGGACAAGGCGCTATTTTGGGAATTGTCGCGACAATTATAAATGCTGTATGCTATGGACTTTTCTCCGTGCTTAACAAAAAGGCCGGATATAATCAGAATATTGCTATGATGGTAATTTGGCTTGTAACGGCTATATCTTCAGCGGCTGCAGGACTTTTTGCGGAAACATGGGTTCCTCTCAACTTAAAGCAGCTTATCGGTCTTGTGTGGCTTGGTATAGTAGTCATGGCGCTCGGATATTTACTTTGGGCGATCGGTCTTGAAAAGGCTAGCGACAGTGGAAAGGTTGCAAATTTAGCATATCTCACCCCGTTCTTGTCTATTATAGTTGCGTTTTTCCTGCTTGGAGAACCGATAAAATTAAGAGCACTTGTTGCACTTATATTTATCGTGGGCGGCATAATTATTCAGTATTTTTGGGATCACCGCAAAACTATTAAAAAATAAAATAAAAAATCCATCGGATTCCGATGGATTTTTTTGTAAATTAACCAAGAGCTTTTTCAACTGCAGCAAGCTTTACACAAAGACAAAGCACGTCGCATGCTTTTTTGAGATCTTCGTTTTTGGGGAAAGTTGGCGAGATTCGAAGGTTGCTGTCTTTTGGGTCAACACCGTAGGGGAAGGTTGCACCAACGTTAGTCAGGACAAGACCTGCTTCTTTGCAGAGCGTGTAAACGCGCTTTGCTGTGCCTTCAGGTACGTTAAGGCTTATAAAGTAGCCGCCCTTAGGACAAGTCCATTTTGCGATACCGTCAAGTTCACGTGAGAAAGAATCGAGTACAATATCAAACTTAGGGCGAATGATATTCGCGTGGCGCTTCATATGTGCGAGTACGCCCTCGGCATTCTTGAAGTATTTCACGTGACGGAGCATATTGATCTTGTCGTGGCCGATGGTCTGAATACTCATTATAGATTTTACCTGTGCGATATTCGCATCGCTTGCCGCTATTATTGCTACGCCTGCACCCGGGAAGCTTATCTTTGAGGTGGATGCAAAATAGAATATCATATCTTCATTACCGGACTTCTTGGCTTCAGTGAAGATGTCGAGAAGCTTGTCGCCATCGTCGTAGATATCATGTATTGCATATGCGTTATCCCACATAATGCGAAAATCCTTTGCCGCTGGCTTCATTGCAGCAAGACGGCGAACTGTATCGTCGCTGTAGGTGATTCCCTCTGGATTTGAATATTTAGGAACACACCAAATTCCCTTAACGCTATCGTCCTTTATAAGCGCTTCAACAACATCCATATCAGGGCCGCTTGAGGTCATAGGAACGCTTACAAGCTCAAAACCGAGTGACTCGGTCACAGCAAAGTGACGGTCATATCCCGGGCAGGGGCACAGAAATTTACGTTTTTCGTCCTTTAACCAGGGACCGTTGCCGCCGGCAACGCCGTAAATAAGCGCACGCGAAAGTGCATCGTACATTAAGTTAAGACTGGAGTTGCCCCCCACGATGATGTTTCTGGCAGGAATACCGAGAAGGTCAGAGAAGAGCTTCTTGGCTTCGGGAATACCGTCTAATCCCCCATAATTACAAACGTCTACACCGGCTTCGGTGAAAGTGTCAGCACGCGTTTCAAGCGCGGTGAGCATCCCCTCACATATATCTATTTGTGCACGGCAGGGTTTACCGCGCGACATATCAAGTGACAGAGCGCTTGACTTTACCTTTTCGTATTCGTTGACGAGTTCCGCCTTTTTTGCTTCAAGCTCGGTACGTGTCATAGATAAGAACTGCATACTGTACTCCTTCGAAAATGCAATTTTGCGATTTGCAAGTTGCAAATATTTTTAATTCACCAAATTATATTCTATCACATAAATCCAGAAAAAGCAATAGAGAAAGAGGAAAAAAATATGATTTTACAAGATTTGGTGATATTACCGACTTTACAATCGCCATACGGTACTTGTATTGTATTATATTTACGTTGAAAATCTTGGTTCTTGCAAGAACGCTTGCAGAAAATTGCAAAAATGCATTTTCGATTGCAAAGAAATGCAATAGTGGATAAAAAATATACAAAAAAATATTTTTTTATCCGCAGTTATTTTTTCTATTTTGCGAATTGTGCTGTGGGAATATTTTGTGGTACAATTATATCGTAAATACGATGCAAAGGAATGCGACCTTTATATGTCATATAAACACCGTTTTTTCTTCCCAGAATATTGGACTGATTTTGTTTGCAAATGCGGAGACTGCCGTGCTACCTGCTGTCACGGGTGGGGCATTGCGCTTTCGCAGGACGAATACTTCCGAATAACGGGCGCTGACTATTCGCCCAACCTTCGCCGCCGTGTCGACGTTGCATTCAAGCCTGCGACCAATCCTGCGCCCACACCGGAGCGCTTTGCACTAATTTCATATAATTGGCTAGGCAAGTGTCCGCTTCAGAATGACGAGGGTCTTTGCTGCCTTCACCGTGAGCTTGGCGAGTATGCAATACCTACTATATGCCGTCGCTATCCGCGCTGTGTTCGTGTCGCGCCGATACACGAATGCTGTACCTCGACGAGCTGTGAATACACGCTTGAGCTTTTATATCGGGACGATGAATCTGTGCGATTTATCAGCCGCGAGATAGAGGTATACGACGAAGAGTACGATACTCCTGCTGCGGCTTCTATGGATGTGAGTGAGTATACAGCTATGCGCGAACTCGCTTTTTCGACAATATCCGACCGAACGTTCACAATTGACGAGCGTATAGAGAACCTTGCGAAGAAACTTTGTATCACTTTGCCGTATTTTATAATGTCTACTGACAAGGCGGCGGAGCTTTATGCACGCGTACTCAAATCAAGCGGCTCACTTGCCGAGCTTGATGATGACGTTGCGGCGTACTACGCTGACAGCTCTGATATATCGCGCTTCGAGCTTGACGGCGTGCCGAAAATGGACATTTATCTTGAAAAGATGCTTATTAACCATATTTTCTACAAGGCATTCCCGCGGTCGTTTGAAGGCTCAACTTTTGCGGATGAGCTTGCCGCACTTGTGGCAGTACGTGCGCTTCATAAGTATGTTACAGAAGCGTATCTTGGAGTACACGGATGGTCGATTGATAATTTCGTTGACGTAACTGCGAAGCTATTCCGTATGATAGAGCACTCTCGCTTTGACGAGGTATCAGCAAGATTTGTGCAGGGGTGATAAACCCCTGCTTTTTATTTTGAGTATTCACTCTTGACAAACCGTGATTTTTGATGTATAATAGTCACGAAAAAATAAAGACAGTTCGCAACCATCCTGTCGTTAAACAAAACTATGGAATAAGCGCTTTTGCGCCCGTCCGCCATAGTGGGCGGATTTTTTTTGTGGTTGTGCTGTTATGTTTGGAGTAAACTATGAAAACGCATACCGCACTCAAAAAATTAACTCTCGCCGCGATGTGTATGGCGCTTTACTGCGTCGTGATGTATTTCACACAGTCGTTTGCTTTCGGTGCGTACCAGATACGCATTGCGACAGCAATTTATTCTCTTGGCTACTTTTTCCCGTTCCTGACTGTGCCTATGGGACTCGCAAATGCTATATCCAATATGATTATGGGTGGATTTGGCGTATTCGACGTGCTAGGAGGGGCACTCGCGGGTATACTGACCACCGGAACGTGCGCTCTTATCGGTAAACTTAGGTTTCGCGGACACCGTTTGCTTGTCGCACTTCCCGTAACGCTTATTCCGGGACTTTTAGTTCCGGTGTGGCTTGCGCCGGCACTTGGAATGGCGTATTTGCCGCTTGCTATTTCACTTGTTATCGGTCAGATAGTTCCCGGTGCTGTGGGCGCTGCGATGGTCGCAGTTATGGCGAGATACAATATTAAGAAATTCTTTTAAGGAGTAAAGATATGCAGGGAAGAACTAAAGAAGAACTCGTGGGCGTTACCAAGCTTGGCAGCGCGGGGACGAAGTATCCTACCGATTATGCGCCCGAAATGCTTGAAACATTCATAAATAAGCATCAGGACCGTGATTATTTTGTAAAATTTAACTGTCCAGAATTTACAAGCCTTTGTCCGATGACAGGACAGCCTGATTTTGCAACGATAACTATATCATACGTTCCCGACGTGAAAATGGTAGAGTCAAAGTCGCTTAAGCTGTATCTTTTCAGCTTTCGTAATCACGGCGATTTCCACGAGGACTGCGTTAATATTATTGTTAACGATCTCGTGAAGCTTATGGATCCCAAATACATCGAGGTTTGGGGAAAATTCACGCCACGCGGCGGTATTTCCATTGACCCGTACGCAAATTACGGGCGGACTGGTACAAAGTGGGAAAAGGTTGCAGAGGACAGACTTGTCTGGCATGATCTCTATCCCGAAAAGATAGATAACAGATAACATAAAGGCGCTTACCGCGGCATATAATGTGTCGGAGGTGAGCGCTTTGCGTATATGCAGTTTATCGGATCTTAAAAATAAAGAGGTTGTAAATATAATGGACGGCTGTCGGTTGGGGTACGTATCTGACGTTGAAATAGACCTCGATTGTGGACGTGTCGTTTCGCTTATAGTGCCGTCTGAGGTGAAGCTTTTTTCGTTTGGCAAATGCGCGACTATACGTATCCTCTGGTGTGATATTGAGAAGATTGGTGCAGATATCATTCTTGTACGCTGTGTCGAGGCTATACCTCAGCGCTGTAAGGATAAATGTGATTGTTAAAAAACGCAGGAAAATTCCTGCGTTTTTTAATTATTTGAATGTTTTTCAATAAAAGTCTTTATGTCAGAAAGTAATTTAAGGCCCTCTGAAGATACTCCCACAAATTTGTCAAGTTCAGCAGGTATTTTGATCTATCTTCAGTATCTGACAATTTCTGAGAAGCTGTTCTATATTGGACTCTTGATAATCACGCTCAATCCTCTAGGATCGTTTTACTGGTGCATTGGTATGAGAGTTGCCATTTCTCTCAGGGAAAGATCGAGGTCCTCACGAGCGTTTTGAATTTTATGAGCAATTTTCATTCCAATGCTCTTTTTATTTCACTTATTCTGATTACAATATTTTTAACAGATAATCACTTATCCCGCTTTATGAATAAATATTTTGCTGCATGCCAATTATGCGTAAAGAAACACATTTGTCAATGTTTTTGAATTTTTTTATGTGTAATTTCACATAGTGAGCAGACTCAAATGTAAAATATTTGTAAACGCTCTTGCAATATTATAGATATTGTGGTATAATAATTCGGTCAGCGACTGCGGCGACGTTGATAAACAAAATACAGCCGCGATAACACACACCGCGTGAGGTCGGAAGTTCTTGCTTGCAAGTTTCCCGAATATGCGTAGGTGGTGGAAAAAACTAAAGGAGGACATAAATATGTCTGTTATCACCATTAAGCAGCTTCTCGAGGCCGGTGTTCACTTCGGTCACCACACGAGAAGATGGAACCCGAAGATGGCTGAGTACATCTTCACTGAAAGAAACGGTATCTATATCATTGACCTTCAGAAGACCGTTAAGAAGTTTGACGAGGCTTATGCCTTCGTTCGTGATCTCTCTACTGAGAAGGGCACCGTGCTCTTCGTTGGTACCAAGAAGCAGGCTGCTGACGCTATCAAGGAAGAGGCTGACCGTTCCGGTATGTACTATGTAAACGAGAGATGGCCCGGCGGTATGCTCACCAACTTTAAGACTATCAAGAAGTCCATCAACCGTCTTATCGCTCTTGAAAAGATGCAGGCTGACGGTACCTTCGATCTCCTTCCCAAGAAGGAAGTTGCAGGTCTTCTTAAGGAAATGAACGATCTTGAGCGCAACTACGGCGGTATCAAGACTATGGATAGACTTCCCGATGCAGTATTCATAGTTGACCCTCGCAAGGAGCACATCGCTGTTCTCGAAGCAAAGAAGCTTGGTATTCCGGTTGTTGCTATCGTAGACACTAACTGCGATCCTGACGATGCTGACTATATCATCCCCGGTAACGATGACGCTATCCGCGCTATCAAGCTCATCTCCTCTGCCATCGCAGATGCTATTCTTGAGGGCAGACAGGGCGAGCAGACCACTGAGGCTGCAGCTGAAGAAACTGCAGAAGCAGACGCTGAATAATCAAATAAACGATCTTATACGAAAGGAAGCATAAAAATGGCTAACATTTCCGCAAAAGACGTTGCCGCTCTCCGCGCTAAGACCGGTTGCGGCATGATGGAGTGCAAAAAGGCACTCGTTGAAGCAGAAGGCAATATTGACGAGGCTGTAAAGGTTCTTCGTGAGCGTGGTCTTGCAGGTGCCGCAAAGAAGGCTGACAGAATCGCTGCAGAGGGTATCGTTAAGATCATGCAGAAGGGCGACCTCGCTGCAATGATCGAGGTTAACTCCGAGTCTGACTTCGTTGCAAAGAACGAAAAGTTCCAGGCATTCGTTGATCAGCTTCTCGAAACCATCCTCGCTAACAAGCCCGCTGACGTTGATGCTCTTATGGCATGCACTCTCGGCGACCAGAGCGTTGAAGCAGCTCTCAAGGAGCAGATCTTCGTTATTGGTGAGAAGCTCACCATTCGTCGTTTCGTTATCGTAGAGGGCGCAGTTTCCACCTACGTACACGGCGGCGGTTCCACCGGCGTTATCGTTAAGTTCGACCTCGACGGCGTTGCTGCAGACGATGCTGCATTTGTTGAGTGTGCTCATAACGTAGCTCTTCAGGCTGCTGCCATGAACGCAACTTATGCTAACAAGTCCGACGTTCCCCAGTCCGCTCTTGATGAGGAAAAGGAAGTTCTTCTCAATCAGATGGCTAACGACCCCAATCTTGCATCCAAGCCTGATAAGGTTAAGGAAGGCATTGTAATGGGTAAGCTCGGCAAGTTCTACGAGAACAACTGCCTTGCTGAACAGGCTTATGTTAAGGATGATTCCATGTCTGTTGCAAAGTATATTGCATCTGTTAACAAGGGCATCAAGATCGCAAGCTTTGTTAAGTATGAGAAGGGCGAAGGCCTCCAGAAGCGTGAGGACAATCTCGCTGAGGAAGTTGCAAAGCTCACCTCCGGTCAGTAATTTATTTGACGATTTACCGCGAACTCAAACTTGAGTTCGCGGTACTTTTTTTGTGTGTCTTCAAAAGATGTAAATTTATTTGATTTTTTTACTAAAAATTTCTCTTTTGCTCTTTACAAACGACGTAAAATCGGTTACAATATAAGAAGGAATATTTATAGGTTAAATCTTAATAAAAAATAAAAGGAAGGTGTAAAAAATGAGCCATACAGCAACACCTAAATTTAAGCGTGTTCTTTTAAAGCTTTCAGGCGAGGCACTTGCTCCGTCCGAGGAGAAACGTCGTGAGCTTGCCGCAAACGGCGAGCACCCGATTCTTGACTACGAGATGCTCGATAGAGTTGCAAAGGTCGTAAAAAAGTGCGTAGGGATAGGCACACAGATTTGCATTATCGTTGGCGCGGGAAACATATGGCGCGGACGTCAGGGCACGAATATGGACAGAACGCGTGCAGACCACATGGGTATGCTCGCAACTACTATCAACGCGCTCGCCCTTCAGGACTTCTTTGAGCAAAACGGCATTGACACACGTGTTCTCACCGCTGTTGAAATGAAGCAGTACGCAGAGCCGTACATCAGAAACCGTGCAGTATCGCACCTTGAAAAGGGCAGAGTGGTTATACTCGGCGGCGGTCTTGGTATTCCTTTCATCTCTACAGACACAGCTGCAGCAGTAAGAGCCGCAGAGATTGGCGCAGATGTTATACTTATGGGCAAGAATATCGACGGTGTTTATACTGCCGATCCGAAGAAGGATCCCGACGCAAGAAGATACAAGGAAATTTCCTACAAGGAAATCCTTGCAAAGGACCTTAAGGCTATGGACTCCACCGCAGCTTCGTTCGGTAACGAGAACCACATAAAGACTTTCGTATTCGAGCTTAAAGAACCAGAGAATATTTATAACGCTATCATCGGTGACGTTGAGGGTACTATCGTAATCGACGGATAAACAGATCATCGTTTGCCGTTTCCACATTATAAAATTGATCACACAACCAAGAAAGGAATACAATTATGAAACTTGATTGCAAAGCTTTTGAAGAAAAAATGCAAAAATCTATTGCTTCCTATGAGTCGCAGCTCGCAGATATTAGAGCAGGTCGCGCAAATCCAGCACTTCTCGACAAAATTGAGGTTGACTATTACGGTGCTCCTACCAAATTAAACCAGATGGCAGAAGTAAAGGTTACCGATGCGCGCACTATCGTTATCACTCCTTGGGACGCAACTACTCTTAAAAATATGGAGAAGGCTATTCTCGCATCCGATCTCGGTATCACTCCAGTAAACGACGGTAAGACACTTCGCATCTCTTTCCCGCAGCTTACTGAGGAAAGACGTAAGGAACTCACCAAGAAGGTTGCAAAGATGGGTGACGATGCAAAGGTTGCTATCAGAAACATCAGACGCGATGCTAACGACGCCGCAAAGAAGATGAAGAAGGACGGCGAAATGACCGAAGACGAACTCAAGGCGTCCGATAAAGCAGTTCAGGACCTCACCGATAAGTACATTGCTAACGTTGACGCTGTTACTGCACGCAAGAATAAGGAGCTCATGGAGATCTGAGTTATCTGACGTGGGATGCCGTGCAATGCGGCATCCCATTCATTTTTGTAAGTATTGGAGATGCGTATGTTTACACATGAAGACGGTACCGCCAAGAAAAGGCTCTCCCATATAGCCTTTATAATGGACGGTAACGGAAGATGGGCAAAAAAACGCGGACTTATGCGCGAGGCAGGTCACGTAGAAGGTGCAAAGGCCTTTCGACGTATTGCCGAATACTGCTTCAGAGGCGGTATTGAAACCGTGACTGTATATGCGTTTTCCACGGAGAATTGGAAACGTCCCGAAAAAGAAGTTAAGGCGATTATGTCGCTTCTTATGACGTATTTGAAGCAGGGAATCAAGGAAATGATGAGGAATGATATCCGCGTGACTTTCCTTGGAGATAAGTCGCCGCTTTCAAGTGAGCTTCGAGAGCTTATGGAGCGTATTGAAAGAGAGTCGTCACAAAATAAATACTGCCTTAATATCGCCATAAACTACGGCGGCAGAGCGGAAATAGTGAACGCTGTAAACGCGCTCGCGGCAAAGGGAATTACCGAATTTACCGAGGAGCTTATCGAAAGCGAGCTGTATACCAGAGCTCAGAATGATCCAGATCTTATCGTGCGCTCGGCAGGCGAGCTTCGACTGTCGAATTTTCTTATGTGGCAGTCGGCTTATTCGGAATTTTATTTTACGGAGACTCTTTGGCCTGATTTTGAAGAAAAAGATGTTGATGCGGCGGTAGATGCCTACTATGGGCGAACAAGACGCTTCGGCGGAGTAGTATAAAATTTTCAAGAGGTAGATTATGAAATTAAGACTGATTACGACGGCAATATGGCTTCCTATTGCTATAGTGGTTCTTATCTTTTCACACACGTTCATACTTCCCATTGCTGTGTCCGTTTTTGCGGCTATCGGCGTTTTTGAGATGCTTGGATGTATCGGTATGCGCAAATTTCCGGGCATTACGGTTCCGTCTGTGATTTTTGCAGCGGCAATGACGTTTTTCGCACGCTATGGAATAATCATTGCAGACAGAAAGTCATACGTTCTCGGATTTTTCGCAGCTATTTCGTTTATTTATCTTTTCTATCTGATGTGTATTGCCGTTGTTTCAAAGGGAACCAAGTCTATCGGCGAAACTGTCCTTGCCGCGGTTATGACGCTTTACATAACCGTTGGATTTGCGTCTATGATTCTCCTTCGAGATATGCGTTCCGGCGAGAACGATATTGGCGTGTGGCTTTTTGCACTCGTTCTTGTTGGTGCGTGGATACCTGACAGCGCAGCATATTTTGTTGGCAGAGCGTTCGGTAAGCACAAGCTTATTCCCGATGTCAGTCCTAAAAAGACCGTGGAAGGCGCTATTGGCGGTATAATTTTTGGCGGTATTGCATTTGCGCTTTGCGGACTTATCGCAAAGCTTACACTTAATGTTCAGCCTAGTTATATTTCTCTCACTGTAACTGGCATTGTTATTGCAGTTGTATCGATATTCGGTGACCTTATAGCTTCGCTTATAAAGCGCCAGTACGGCATTAAGGACTACGGCAAGATTTTCCCCGGCCACGGTGGAGTTATGGATCGTTTTGACTCGATCCTTGCAATTGCGCCGTTCCTTATGATGATTTGTTCGCATCCCGACATTTTTGCCATACTTATCTAATGATATGAATAAAACTATCACAATTTTAGGCTCTACCGGCTCTGTCGGTACGCAGACGGTCGAGGTCGCGGCAGACCTTGGCGTGCGCGTCGATACGCTCGCGGCAGGACGTGACTATAAAACTATGGAAAAGCAGGCGCGGCTACTCAAACCGCGTCTTTGCGTTATGGAAGACGAAGCGGCGGCAAATGAGCTTCGTATTCGTCTTTCCGATACTGATATAATTGTAGAAGGCTCACATGAGGCTGTGCTTGCCGCGGCGGTAAATGACAATGCTGACGTGGTATTCAACTCGGTCGGCGGCAGTGCGGGACTTGAACCCACTATGTGTGCAGTTCGCGCAGGCAAGACTATCGGGCTTGCTAATAAAGAGAGTATCGTTATGGCGGGAGATATCGTGATGAGCGAGGCTCGCCGTACAGGTGCCAAAATAATTCCCGTTGACAGCGAGCATTCCGCTATATTTCAGTGTCTTGAGGGACACTGTAGTAATGAAATAAGTCGTATACTTTTGACCGCTTCCGGCGGACCGTTTTTTGGTATGAGCTCCGGCGAAATGGCAAATATCACACCCGAGCGTGCCTTGGCACATCCAACGTGGAAGATGGGACAGAAAATAACCATCGACTCTGCTACGCTTATGAATAAAGGATTTGAGGTTATCGAGGCAGTTCACCTTTTCGGTGTTCCCGCGAAACGTGTTGACGTGGTTATTCACCGCGAGAGTATAATACATTCGATGGTGGAATATAATGATAACGCTGTTTTAGCGCAGCTTTCACTACCTGATATGCGCCTTTGCGCACAGTACGCGATGACATATCCCGAGCGTGTGGAAGGCATAATGGGTAAGCTTGACCTTGCAAGCATCGGCAAGCTTACGTTTTACAAGCCTGATATGGAAGCATTTCCGCTTCTCACCCTTGCATATGACTCTATAAAGATGGGCGGTGCTGTACCTGCGGCACTTGTTGCGGCCGATGAGGCTGCAGTAGAAGCCTTTATAAAAGGTAAGATTATTTTTACTGAGATATACAACATTGTTAAAAAAACGCTCGATAAATGCGGCAAACTGCCGCTTAACTGTGTCGATGACGCATACGCGGCGTCAAAGCTGGCAAGACGTACCGCAGAGGATATCATCGCTTCACTCTGACATTAAAGCTTTATCCCTCAAAATATGTAAAATGAGGTTTTAATAATGAATTTTCTTTACATTCTTCTCACGCTTGTTACAATATCCGCACTTGCGCTTGTTCACGAACTCGGTCATTATCTGACGGCACGTACATTTAGCGTCGGCATTAAAGAGTTTGCCATTGGTATGGGTCCTAAAATACTGTCGCGCCGCTCAAAAAAGACGGATATCGTATATTCGCTTCGCCTTTTCCCAATTGGTGGTTTTGTTTCAATGGTCGGCGAGGACGAGAACAGTGATGAGGAAAATGCTCTTAACAAAAAGCCTGTTTGGCAGAGAATGATAATAACCGTCGCAGGCTCGCTTATGAATATCATAACGGGCGTTGTCCTTATGGCAGTTGTGGTCGGTATGTCGCCAAGACTTGGCGGTACTACAATTGCAAAATTTGATGTTGATGCTGTTAGTATGCAATACGGACTTAGAGTGGGCGACGAAGTAATTTCTGTCGACGGTGACAGAGTGCGTATCGCCTCGGAGCTTTCCTATGAGATAATGCACAGCGCAACAGAACCCGTTGACCTTGTGGTAAAGCGTGACGGCGAGCTTATTACCCTCAAAGACGTTGTTTTCCCGACAGCAACCAGTCAAGGCGTGCTTTTTGGTATGCCCGACTTTTTCGTCCTTGGAGAAAATAAGACGGTTGGAAACGTGATAAAGCATACATTCCTTCGCTCTGTGTCAACGGTTAAAATGATATGGGAGTCGCTCTTTGACCTTATTACAGGAAGATATGGCTTTGAGGCTGTTTCTGGTCCGGTGGGCGTTGCGGGGGCGGTTTCCGATGCGGCAAAGAGCGGACTTGGTGACTTTTTGTATCTCGTTGTAGTGATCGCGATGAATCTTGGTGTATTCAATCTTCTTCCGCTTCCCGCGCTAGACGGCGGACGGCTTCTTTTCCAGACGATAGAGATTATCTTCAGAAAACCCGTAAAACCCGAAGTGGAAGGTTACGTCCACTTTGTGGGAATCATTCTTCTGCTTCTTCTTATGGTGGCAGTAACATTCAAGGATATTATAAAACTGTTTGTGTGAGGTTTTGATAATGAAAACTTCTAAAAAGGTAACCGTTGGCTCCCTTACAGTCGGCGGCGGTGCTCCAATTACGGTACAGTCGATGCTGAACGTCGACACGCATAATTTTGATGCTGTATACGAGCAGACGAAGGCTCTTGAAAACGAAGGATGTGACATAGTACGTCTTGCTGTACCCGATATTGATGCGGTGGAAAGTGTACGAAAGCTCAAACTTTCTGATGTGCGTGTGCCGATTGTTGCAGATATACACTTTGACTATAAAATTGCTCTTGCGTGTGCCACAGCAGGCGTTGACAAGATACGCATAAATCCCGGCAACATTGGTTCAAAATCAAAGATCGCAGAGGTGGTTGCGGCTTGCCTCTCCCATGGTATACCGATACGAATTGGCGTAAACGGCGGTTCGCTTCGCCGTGAGATACTTGAAAAATACGGTTCTCCGTGCGCAGAAGCTCTTGCCGAAAGCGCGATGGAGCACGTTCATATACTTGAAGAGCTTAACTTTGACAATATAATCGTTTCAATTAAATCTTCCGACGTTCGCACTATGATAAAGGCGAACCGAATACTGCGTGAAGCTTGTGATTATCCGTTACATATCGGTGTAACCGAGGCAGGAAGTGCGCATATCGGAACGCTCAAATCGGCGGTTGGTATCGGCTCACTTCTTTGCGACGGTATCGGCGATACGATTCGCGTTTCGCTTACAGCAAGTCCTCTGCTAGAGGTTAAAGAGGGAAAGGCGCTCTTGTCTGCGCTCGGTCTTGGCAGCACGGCGCTTATTGACGTCGTATCCTGCCCGACGTGTGGGCGCACGAAGATTGATCTTATTGATCTTTCCGAGCGTTTTGAGAGAGAGATACTTCCGACACTTAACCCTTCTCACCGCATTAAAGTTGCTCTTATGGGCTGCGCTGTTAACGGTCCCGGTGAGGCGCGTGAGGCAGATATCGGTATCGCCGGCGGCGAGGGTGAGGCGCTGCTTTTTAAAAAGGGCGTTATCGTTGGAAAATACAGTGAGGACGTTATTTTGGACGTGCTTCGCCATGAGATAAACAAGATGTAAAAAGTAAAAAGGCGGACGTTAATGAACAAGTTTCAAAAGATATTTGCGCGCTATGAGCAGACAAGCTCAGAGAGGGCGATTCTCGACACAGCCGAGGACGTTGTTTCGCGTGTTGATAAAGAAAGACGTGTGGTCGAGGTGACGGCGCGCTTTGACAAAATAATAAAAAAGCAAGCGCTTTACGATATCGAGGAAAATATCAGAGCGGCGTATGACCTTGCTGTTGTCCGCATTTTGCCGCGATACGATAGCTCGCTCTGGTCGCCGTCGTACATACCTGAAGTAATGCTAGAACTAAATCGTGTCGGAGCGATTTCACGCGGATTTTTCAATGAGTACGATTTTTCGATAAATGACAATAAAATTTCCATAAAAATATCGTGGAACAACGGCGGGATCGAGCTTCTTTACTCGGCAAAGACCAACGAAATTATTTCGAATATCATCTTTGCGGAGTTTGGACTTCGTTTTGATGTTGAGCTTACGCAAGAAGGCGAGTATAGCGAAACTATGTCTGCAATTGCCGAGCAGATTGCAGAAATGGAGAAGATTGCGCGTGCACAGCAGCGCGAAATGGAACGCTCTGTGGCGGCACGTCCGCTTGAGGAAGTGGCGCCCGAAGAGGATAAGTTCAAGGATTTCGAGCGTATTGCCACGCTCAACGCTTCGGACACAAAATGCGAACTTCACGGCAACGTGTGGTTTGTCGGGGGGAAGCGTTTTGATATATCCGCGCCTGAATTTATAATCGGCGGTGAGTTTGAGCTTACCAATCCTACACCTATAAGAAATATCACCGGACCGCAGAAGAACCTGCTTGTTTTCGGTGAGGTTTTTGGTGTTGAAACGAAGGAAACACGCCGTGGTGACAAACTTATTTTAACCTTTGCTGTAACCGACAAAGACTCGTCCATATACATAAAAATGGCGCAGACGAAGGAGCAGCTTGAGCCGTATCTTCAGAACATCAAGGACGGTATGACCGTTGCGATAAAGGGTTACTCAAAGATAGATACATTCGACAACGAGCCAATACTTCTTCCGTCGGCCGTAGCGAAAATATCGCAGAAGTATCGCACTGACGATGCGCCTGAAAAGCGTGTTGAGCTTCACTGTCATACACAGATGTCGCAGATGGATGCTATAATCGCGCCTGCCGACCTTGTAAAGCTCGCACACAGCTTCGGGCACAAAGCCGTTGCTATAACCGACCATGGAAACGTGCAGGCATATCCGCTTGCGATGAGTGCGGCGGCAAAGCTCGGTATGAAGGTGATTTACGGCATCGAAAACTATTACGTTGACGACACCGCAAGAGTGCTTTTTGGTGACTCGCTTGAAGAATATATGGCCACGCCTTTTGATGGCGAGTACTGCGTTTTTGATATAGAAACCACCGGTCTTTCGGTCCAGAACTGCAACATTACTGAAATCGGTGCCGTACTTATGCGTGGCGGCGAGGTTATTGACCGCTTTAATACATTTTCAAATCCCGGTGAACCAATACCTGCAAATATCGTAAGCCTCACGGGCATAACCGACGAAATGGTTGCAGATGCGCCCGATAATGAGGCGGCTGTACGAGCATTTCTCGAATTTGCGGGCAAGCGCATACTTGTCGCACACAACGCATCGTTCGATATATCGTTTATACGCAAGGTTGCGCAGACTTATCGCATAGAGTTCACTAATCCCTATATGGATACTGTTGCGATGTCGCGCTATGCAAACCCCGAGCTTGCAAAGCACAAGCTTGACGTGCTTGCAAAGTATTTTAACCTTGAGGAATTCAACCATCACCGTGCGTGCGACGATGCAGAGGTACTCTCAAAGATACTCGTTTGTCTGTTTAAGAAGCTGCGTGGGGAAGGTGCTTCAAACCTTCGCGAAATGCAGCAGCTTATGAGCGAACGTTCCGACCCTTTGAAGCTTCGTCCGTATCATCAAATACTTCTTGTTAAAAACAAAGTCGGACTTAAAAATCTTTACCGCATAATCTCGGAGAGCTATCTCAAGTATTACCGCAAAAATCCGCGTACTCCGAAAACGCTTATTGAGGCAAACCGTGACGGTCTTATAATCGGTTCTGCGTGTGAGGCCGGCGAGCTTTATCAGGCTATTCTGCAGAATAAATCCGAGAGGGAAATTGAAGAGATAGCAAGCTTTTACGATTATCTGGAAATCCAGCCGCTTTGCAATAACCGCTTTATGATTGAAAAAGAGCTTGTCAAGGACGACGATGAGCTTATCACTATAAACAAGCGTATTTATGAGCTTGGCAAAAAGCTTGGCAAGCCCGTCTGCGCAACTTGCGATGCGCACTTTGCTGAGAAGGACGACGAAATTACGCGGAAAATTCTACTTTCAGGTCAGAAGTTCTCCGATGCTGACCGCGATATCGGACTTTATTTCCGTACAACCGACGAAATGCTTAAAGAGTTTGAGTATCTCGGACAAGAAGCGGCGCGTGAGGTTGTTATTACAAATCCCAACCTTATCGCGGATATGATCGAGGACGTACGCCCAATACCCGAAGGTACTTACACACCTAACCTCGAAGGCGCAGAGGAAGAGCTTCAGCAGCGCTGTTGGGAAAAGGCAAAGAAACTTTACGGCGATCCCGTTCCAGAGGTTGTGTCGGCAAGACTTGAAAAAGAGCTGAAATCCATTATAGAAAACGGATTTGCGGTGCTTTATATGATTGCACAGAAGCTCGTTGCATACAGTGAAGATCAGGGATATCTCGTTGGTTCACGCGGCTCTGTTGGCTCGTCGCTTGTTGCGTCTATGTCGGGTATATCCGAGGTAAACCCCCTGCCGGCGCATTATTACTGCACCGAATGTCAGTATTCAGAATTTATACTCGACGGCTCGGTCGGTTCCGGATTTGACCTTCCCGATAAGGTGTGTCCAAAATGCGGAACAAAACTTACGGGCGATGGTCACGATATTCCGTTTGAAACCTTCCTCGGATTCTATGGCGACAAATCGCCGGATATTGACCTTAACTTCTCGGGCGAAGTACAGGGTAAAGTCCACAAATACACGGAAGAGCTTTTTGGCTCTGAAAATGTGTTCCGCGCAGGAACACTCGGTACACTCGCAGCAAAGACTGCATACGGATATGTAGTAAAGTATCTTGAAGAACGTCAGAAGAAGCTTGGTAAGGCGGAAATTGACCGTCTTGTAAATACTTGCGTTGGTATCAAACGTACGACGGGACAGCACCCCGGCGGCATTATAGTTGTGCCGCGTGAATATGACGTTTACGACTTTACACCAGTACAGCATCCGGCAGATGACCCGAACTCCGATATCGTAACTACGCATTTCGCATTTACATATCTTCACGATACGATACTTAAGCTCGACGAGCTTGGACACGATATTCCCACCAAGTACAAGTGGCTCGAAAAGTACACAAACACCTCGGTTATGGACGTTAAGATGAATGACCGTGCGGTGTACCGCCTTTTCGAAAGCACGGATCCGCTCGGTATAACGCCCGAGGACGTTGGCTGTCCGCTCGGCACACTCGGACTTCCAGAAATGGGTACACGCTTCATTCAGTCGGTTCTGGTTGATGCAAAGCCGAAGAACTTTGCTGACCTTATGCAGATTTCCGGTCTTACGCACGGTACGGACGTGTGGCTCGGAAACGCGCAAGATCTTATTAAAGACGGTATCTGCGACATTTCGCAGGTTATCGGTACGCGTGATGGTATTATGCTCGTTCTTATCCAACAGTACGGCCTTGAAAACGCGCAGGCGTTCAAGATTATGGAAGACGTACGAAAGGGTAAAGGTTTAAAGCCTGAATACGAGCAGTCTATGCGTGACCACGGAGTACCGGATTGGTACATAGCTTCGTGTAAGAAGATTAAGTATATGTTCCCGAAGGCGCACGCGGCGGCGTACGTTATGTCGGCAATACGCCTTGGCTGGTACAAGATATACTATCCGCTTGAATTTTACGCGGCGTTTCTGTCGGTTGCGCCGGGTGGCTTTGATGCAGAGATCGCAATGAGCGGAAGAGCAAATATCAAGGCTGTTATGGAAGAAATCCGCAAGAAGGGCACGGAAGCCACACAGAAGGAAAAGGAAACCGTCGATACTTTCCAGATGGTAACGGAAATGTACGCACGCGGACTCAAATTCCTTCCCGTAGACCTCTTTAAATCAGACGCATTTGCGTTCAAGCCTGAAGACGGAAAGATTCGTATGCCGTTCACAGCGCTCGCAGGTCTTGGCGACAAGGCGGCACAGAAGATAGTTGAGGTGCGCGACCGCGAAAATCTCCTTTCCATAGAGGAACTTCAGACAAAAGCTGGGCTTTCCAAGGCTGTGGTGGATTTACTGCGTAAGAATGGTGCTTTCGGCGATCTTACCGAAACAAATCAGCTCTCATTTTTCTAATCTTACAAAAATTTTCAAGGTATGGTACGTTTATCGTCAAATATGACAGTTGACATATTTGATTTATTGTGATATCATATTACCATACTAAAGTATTTATGCTGTCACACTGCGTGACAGCGCAGTAAAAAAACGCTTCAAGGCAAAAAGGAGCAAAAATTATGCCAAAGCTTAACTTAACAATTCCCGAGGGTACTCGTGATTTACTTTACCGCGAAGCGCGCCTTTACGACGCGGTATGCGACGATTTCAACAGTGTATATGAAAGTGCAGGCTTTTCGCGCATCTCCACTCCTGCGGTAGAGAATTACGACCTTTTCGCAAAGGTAAATCCCTCGCTCAAAGAAGAAAACATCTATAAACTCACCGATAACACCGGTCATCTGCTCGTTATCCGTCCTGATAACACAACGCCTATCGCACGTGTTGTGGCGACGAAACTCAAAAATGCACCCCTGCCGCAGAAGCATTACTACAATCAGCATATCTATCGCGTAAACAGCGACTATTCGGGTATGCGAAATGAAGTACTTCAGAGCGGTATTGAGCTTGTAGGCGTGGGCGGCTTCAAAAGCGATCTGCTTTGCATAACTACTGCACTTGATACACTCAAAACACTCGGACTTAACTTCAAGCTTGAAATCGGTCATGTCGGATACTTCAACGCGCTTGTATCAAAAATGCATCTTACTGATGACGAGATAATGACTGTTCGAAGCTTCGTTGAAGCGAAGAACTTCGTTTCGCTCGGTATGTTTGACAAAAATTTGCAGAACGATGTTATCAGAAAGCTTCCGCTTCTTTACGGAAACGAAGAGGTTTTCGATAAGGCGGCAGCGCTTGCACATGGTAACACCGATGCGCTTGCTGCACTTGACTATGTGCGCTCGCTTTATTCGGCACTTTGTGCGGCAGGATACGGTGACTACATTATGGTCGACATGAGTATGGTTCATAAGTTTGATTACTACACGGGCACGGTAATGCGCGGATACATTGACCGTGCTGGCGAACCCGTACTCAAGGGCGGACGATACGATAAGCTTCTTTGTCAGTTCGACTACGACGTTCCTGCAACTGGATTTGCGATAAACGTGTGCGCTGTGTGCGATGCTCTTATAAAGTCGTGCAAGCTTCCCGAAATCAAGACTGCAGATGCCATCGTTTTCTTTAATACAGACAGCCTTGGCGAAGCGATGAAGCTTAAAAACAGCTATGCCGAGGACGGCAAGGTTTGCGAGATGTCTGTGTTTGATACGCTCGAAGCAACCGAAGCATATGCGAAAGCGATGAATATCGATAAAGTAATTGATCTTACGGGAGGAGCAAAGTAATGATAAGAATAGCTCTCACCAAAGGCAGAATTGAGAAAAGAGCCGTTGAAATGTTGGCTGCGGCAGGATATGACTGCTCCGAACTTATCGAAAAGGGAAGAAAGCTTATTTTTAAGCTCGGAAACGACGAAATTGAGGTAGTGCTCGCAAAGGCGGCAGATGTTATCACCTATATTGAACACGGTGTTTGCGACGTCGGTATCGTTGGCGAAGACACTATAATGGAGCACGGCAAGTGGTTCCACGAGCTGCTTGATCTTAATTTCGGCAAGTGTAAGTTTGCGCTTGCAGGAATCAAGGGCAAGGATTTTTATGAGGGTTATACCCACAAAATAATCGCTTCCAAGTATCCAAACGTAACAAAGAATTATTTTAACAGCAAAGGTATTGACGTGGAGATTGTTAAAATTGAAGGTTCGGTTGAGCTTGCACCGCTCCTTAATCTTGCTGATGCTATTGTTGATATCGTTGAAACCGGCTCAACGCTTCGTGAAAACGGACTTGAGGTTTACGAGGACGTGGCATATATTTCCACACGTCTTATCGTCAATACGGCGGCTATAAAGCTCAAAAAAGCCGAAATTGACGAGTTTGTTATGCGTATGCAGGCGCAGATTGAAGAATAAACAGAGGAAATTTTAAAATGAAGCTTTACGATAAAACACAAACAGAGGCGCTTCTCGCGACGCTCGCGGAGCGTGCAGAGAACATCTCGCCTGAGATAATGGCGACGGTTGCAGATGTTATTGCAAACGTACGTAAAAACGGAGATGTGGCACTTAAAGAATACACGGAAAAATTCGATAAGGTAACGCTTAATAATTTCTACCTTACCGAAGAAGAAAAGAACGCGCTTATCGCACGTGTTCCCGATGAATTAAAGGCTACCATAGACGAGGCGGCCGCTAATATATGGGCGTTCCATGAAAAGCAGAAGCAGAATTCGTGGATGACTAACGGCGACGGCAAGGTTATGGGACAGCTTGTTCGTCCGCTTGAAAAGGTCGGGCTTTACGTCCCGGGCGGTACGGCGGCTTATCCGTCGAGCGTGCTTATGAACGCCATTCCCGCTAAGGTTGCCGGCGTTGAGAAGATCGTCATTGTAACACCGCCGAAGAAAGAAGGCATCAATCCTGCCGTTGTTTACGCAGCGATGGTTGCAGGCGTTGACGATATTATTCAAGTTGGCGGCGCACAGGCTGTTGCAGCTCTTGCTTACGGCACAGAGAGCGTACAGAGAGTTGACAAGATTGTTGGCCCCGGCAACATTTTCGTTGCTATGGCGAAGAAGCTCGTATTCGGCGCAGTTGACATTGATATGATCGCAGGACCGAGCGAGGTGCTTGTTGTTGCAGACGAGCGCGCAAATGCCGCGTACGTTGCAGCTGATCTTATGAGTCAGGCAGAGCACGATCCGATGGCGGCATCTATACTTGTTACCACGTCAAAGAGTCTTGCGGACGAAGTTATGGCAGAAATTGAACTCCAGAAGGCAGAGCTTTCTCGCGCCGATATTATTGAGCGTTCGCTTGATGCATACGGCGCAATTATCGTGGTTAATAACATAAGGGATGCTATAGATCTTTCCAACAAAATCGCGCCCGAGCACCTTGAGCTTGCTGTTGCTAACCCGTTTGAGGCACTTTCGCTTGTTAAAAATGCGGGTTCGATATTCCTTGGCGACAACGCTCCCGAGCCGCTTGGCGACTATTTTGCAGGACCTAACCATGTCCTGCCGACTAACGGTACTGCGAGATTTTCTTCGGCACTCGGTGTGGACAGCTTTATTAAGAAGTCGAGCTACCTCTACTACAGCGATGACGCGCTCAAGGCCGTTGGAGAAAAGGTGGTTACTTTTGCTAACGCAGAGGGACTCTCCGCACACGCAAATTCCATTTTACAGAGATTAAAGTGAGTAAATTATGATAAAAAACCTTATTCCCCAAAAGGTACGTGACCTTGAAGAATACAAACCAAATATGATGCCCTGCCGTGTTCACCTTGATGCGAACGAAAGCCCATTTTTGCCATCAAAGGCAGTGCTTGACGAGCTTGCCGCAGCTGTGTATTCGCTAGATTTTAACCGCTATCCAGATCCTTATGCCACAGATCTTGTAAAGGCCTTTTCTGGCATCTACAGTGTAAACTCCAATAATGTACTAGCCGGAAACGGCTCGGACGAGCTTATAAGCCTTATCGCAGGCGGACTTATCGAAAACGGCGACACTGTTGCTGTGGTTCTGCCTGACTTTTCGATGTATGAATTCTATTCGACTCTTGCAGGCGCGAATGCGTTAAAATTTATAAAGAGTGAAAGCTTTGAGATTGATTTTACCAAGCTTTTTGATGCTGTAAACGAAACGGGCGCAAAGCTTGTTATCTTCTCAAATCCATGCAATCCAACAGGCTTTGTATGCCCGAGGGCGGATATCGAGGCGTTTATCAAGAAAACCGATGCACTTGTCGTTGTGGACGAAGCGTATATGGAGTTCTCCGAAAAGAACGAGAGCGTTATTGATCTTATCGAAAAGTACGATAATCTCATCGTTCTCAAAACGATGTCCAAGGCATACGGCGCGGCGGCACTCCGACTCGGTTTTGCCATAGCGGGCACCGAAATTTCGAGCGCACTTCGTAAGATAAAGAGTCCGTATAATGTGAACAGCGTGTCGCAGGTTTTCGGTAAGATAATTCTTTCGCACTACAATGAAATCCGAGAAAGGATTGCTGAAATACGTAAAAACCTTGTTTATCTGCGCTGTGGTATTGAGGGTATCAAAACAGACAAGATTGAGCGTATTTGTCCGACTGCGGCGAATTTCGTATATATTAAAATGTCCTCGCCCGAGGATGCGCGTGAAGTGTTCGATGCGCTTATGGCGAGAGGCGTTGCAATACGCTGTATGATGGGCGGATACATCCGCGTTTCTGCAGGTACGCGAGAGGAATGCGATATATTCCTTGAGGAATTTTCGGAGGTTATCAAATGAGCAGAGCAGAGCTTACAAGAAACACTTTTGAAACACAGATAAAAATGTCGGTCGATTTCGGCAAAACAGAAGGCTTCGGTCTTCGTGGAACGAGCGGCATCGGATTTTTTGACCATATGCTCAATTCCGTGGCAATACATTCGCGCTCGCTTATCGAGCTTGAAATGGCGGGCGATCTTCACGTAGACTGCCACCACACTATTGAGGATGTGGGAATTGTGTACGGCAAGCTGCTTGCGGATATAGTCAAGCAGAGAGGAGCGATCATGCGCTATGCAACATCGTTTATTCCTATGGACGAAGCACTTGCAAGAGCTGTTATCGACGTTTCAGGCAGACCGTATATCGTGTGCGACTACACGCCCACTTCGCCTATGATCGGCGAATATGATACACAGATGACCGCGGAGTTTTTCCGTGCGGTTGCGTTTAATATGGGTGCAACGCTTCACCTTGCGCTTCTTTACGGTACTAACGATCACCACTGTGTCGAGGCGATTTACAAGGCGTTTGCGCACGCTCTTGCGTATGCCATAAAGCCGCGCGATGCGGTGCTTTCCGCAAAAGGTGTGCTTTAAATGAGGTTTTGCTGGAAATATGAGAAAAATTGGAATTATTGACTATGGAATGGGTAATCTCCATTCTGTTAAGAACGCGCTTGATTTTATTGGTGCAGAGTCATTTGTGTCCTGCGACGTGAACGAACTTTCTGAGGCGGACGGACTTATCTTGCCCGGTGTCGGAGCTTTTCCGGATGCAATGGAGCGCCTTCGTTCAACGGGACTTGATGAGTTTATCCGCGAATACGTAAAAAACAAGCCGCTTATCGGCATTTGCCTTGGTATGCAGCTGCTCTTTGATAAGAGCTTTGAATTTCGCGAATGTGATGGCCTTTCGCTTATCGGCGGTGAGATTGTCAAAATCGAAGAAGAAGGGCTTAAAGTACCGCATATGGGTTGGAATGAGCTTCTTCTTGTAAACGCTTCGCCTATTGCTTCAAGCTTAAAAGACGGCGATCAGGTGTATTTCGTACACTCATATAAGGCGCTTGTTAAAGACCGTTCAAATCTCGTGGCGGTTACTGATTATGGCAGTGAAGTTACGGCGATAGTAGCAAGCGGAAACGTATATGGCTGTCAGTTTCACCCCGAAAAGAGTGAGCGCGTGGGACTTGACATTCTTCGAAGCTTCTGGAGGATTGTAAATGATAATATTACCTGCGATTGATATACTCGGCGGTAAATGTGTACGCCTTACCAAGGGCGAATACGGCACAGCAGAAAAGGTTGCGGCTGATCCTATCGAAACCGCGCTTTCGTTTGAGAGAGCAGGCGCGGAGTTTATACATATGGTAGACCTCGACGGTGCAAAAGAGGGAAGTCGCATCAACGCGGACATTTACACCGAAGTTGCGAGAAAAGTCAATGTGCCGATTGAGGTAGGTGGCGGTGTGCGAGATATGGACACCGTAGACTATTATATAAACAAAGGTGTTGAGCGAGTTATAATTGGTTCGGCGGCACTTAAAAATCCGGCACTTGTAAAAGAAGCCGTTGATAAATACGGCGAGCGTATTGCCGTTGGTATCGACGCTATGGACGGAATGGTTAAGACCGCAGGTTGGATTGAAGGCTCAAACGTCAACTATATCGACCTTGCGCGCGAAATGGCGGCTGTCGGCGTGAAATACATAATTTTCACTGATATTTCGAAGGATGGCACACTTGAAGGACCAAACCTCGAACAACTTACCGCACTCGCATCTGCGGTAGATATAAACGTGATTGCAAGCGGCGGTATACGTGATATTTCCAACATACGCGACCTTACGAAGATGAATTTGTACGGCGCAATTTGCGGAAAGTCTATATATTCGGGTTCGCTTGATTTAAGAGAAGCGATAGACGTTTCGAAAGGAAATTAAATATGCTTTCAAAAAGAATAATACCGTGCCTTGACGTTAAGGATGGCCGCGTTGTCAAGGGCGTAAATTTCGTCGGACTTCGTGATGCGGGCGACCCCGTCGAGAGCGCGAAATTTTACAACGGTCAGGGTGCGGATGAACTTACTTTTCTCGATATTACTGCGTCGAGCGATATGCGTAAGACGATAGTAGACGTAGTTGAGCGCACGGCGAGAGAGGTTTTCATGCCGCTTACTGTCGGCGGTGGTATACGCACGGTTGATGATTTTCGCGAGATACTGCTCGCGGGTGCAGATAAGGTCGCTGTGAACTCCGCGGCGGTGCTTAATAAGCGTATAATCGCCGATGCAGCTGATAAATTCGGCAGTCAGTGCGTGGTGCTCGCAATAGACGCAAAGCGTTGTGATGACGGACATTTTACGGTTTACATAAACGGTGGCCGCAAGGACATGGGCATTGATGCTGTTGAATGGGCTGCCGAAGCCGAAAGACTCGGTGCTGGCGAAATTCTGCTTACTTCTATGGACACCGACGGCACAAAAAACGGCTTTGATATTGAGCTAACGCGCGCTGTATGCGAGAGGGTAAAAATACCCGTTATTGCTTCGGGTGGCGGTGGAAATCTTGACCATTTCTCGAACGTTTTCGAACAAACGGGATGTGATGCGGCACTTGCGGCTAGTCTGTTCCATTTCCGTGAATTGTCTGTTAGAGAAGTTAAAGAGCACTTGAAGAGAAAGGGAATACCGGTAAGATTATGATAGACAAGAGCAGAGATTTAGACGTATTTTTCAAGAAGGGCGAGCTTATCCCCGCTATTGTGCAGGATTTTGAGAATGGCGACGTTCTGATGCTGGCGTATATGAACAAAGAGTCGCTCGGACTTACACTTGATACGGGTTATACGTGGTTTTGGAGCCGTTCACGCGGCGAGCTTTGGAATAAAGGCGCAACGAGCGGTCACAAGCAAAAGGTGATTTCTCTGTCCTATGACTGCGACGAGGACACGCTGCTTGTTAAGGTGCTCCAGACGGGCGCGGCGTGTCATACCGGTGCACGTACGTGTTTCTATAGAGATTTAATGAAATGTGAGGAGAAATAATTATGAATGACAACGTATTAAAAGACCTTTATGCGGTTGTTGCGGACCGCAAGGTAAACCCAGAGGAAGGTTCGTACACATGCTATCTTTTTGAAAAAGGACTCGATAAGATTCTCAAAAAAGTTGGCGAGGAGTGCTCCGAAACGATAATCGCAGCTAAAAACGGCGACAACGAAGAGCTTAAAAACGAGCTTGCTGACCTCATTTACCATCTTACCGTTATGATGAACGAGCGAGGTCTTGCACTTGAAGATGTACTCGATGAGCTTGATGCACGCTCACAGAAAATCGGCAACCTTAAAAAAATGAAGGTAGTTGACAGAAACACCTGATGAAAAAGCCACGGAGAAATCCGTGGCTTTTTGTCTATGGGGAGAAAGGTCGCTTTTTTCAAAAAAGCCGCATTTTGCTTTTACCGCTACATAGGCGGAAAATCGTCAAAATGGCGTGCCGCGCGGTCGCGTATGCGGCGAAGCGTGGACATACTTACGTTCATTTCTTCTGCCGTCTCGGTCATTGAGAGTCCGACGATGAAATATAAGCGAAGAAATAGCTTGCAAGGGAAAAGCTGTGGCGTTTCGGGGAGAGATTCGACAACGTATTCAATCTCTTTCATTTTTGAGCGAAGCGATTCGATTTCCTTTTCAAGCGAGCGCTGCCAATCAGAATCGAGCGTATCACGGCTTAAAAGTCCCGAATTTATATCAGCGAGTATTTTGTGGCGCTCGGCCCTTTTTGTACCGAGTGCGCGAAGATACCACGCGTAGCGCGAGAAAAATAGAAGGGAATTTGGCATACAGTATGTTCTCATGTTTTTACTCCTAAGCGGTTTTGTTTTTCTGAACTAATTATAGCATTGGAGTTAATTATAGTCAATGAGATGGGCTATGAAAGTTGTGCACATTTTTGAAAAATAGCACATATTTTAAAGCTCTTGGCGAAGTTTTGAAAATATCTTCTTTTCTTCGCGCGATACCTTCACCTGCGTAAGACCGAGCAGTTCCGCAGTTCGCTGCTGTGACATATCGCAAAAATATCGCAGTACCACTATTTCCCGCTGTTGTTTTGGAAGGGCTTGTATCGCTTCACGAAGCGCAAGGCGGTCACATAGCCCGTCAACTTCATTTTCGTCTGTAGGAATCAGCTCTCCAAGCTGTGCACCGTCATCACCTATTGGCTCGGATAGAGAGTGAGGTGCTTTCATAGAAAGGAGCGCGGTACACAAATCCTCGCGGCTGACAGAGCATATCTCTGAAAGCTCGTCTACTGTCGGTTCACGCCCCAAACGCAGGATAAACGCCTCTCGTTCCCGTAGAGCCTGAACGCCGAGACGCTTTGTTGTGCGGCTTACCTTGACAGGACCGTCGTCGCGCAAAAAGCGTTTGATCTCGCCTATTATAAGCGGTACTGCATATGTTGAAAAAACCGTCCCAAATGACGGATCATAGCTTTTTATAGCTTTTATCATACCTATCGTACCAATCTGCATAAGATCCTCAAAATCACATCCGTGGCTCTCTGCAGCACGCTCACGAAATCGCATAGCTATACTTCTTATCAAACCGGTGTTCGCCTCTATTATTTCTGCTTCTGCTGTAGTGTCACCTTCGCGTACACGTGCAAGCAGGGCGGCATTATCTTTGTAATCTGCTGCTTCCATATTATGTAGCAGATACACCGCCGACTTTTATGCGCATTGTAACCGTCGTACCACCGCCCTTTTTTGAACGAACAGTCATACTGTCGGTCATACTTTCCATAATTGCAAAACCCATACCGCTTCGCTCGCCCGTGGTATCTGTAGTATAAAGCGGTTGACGTGCAGTTTCAACGTCATCAATACCTATGCCGTTGTCCTTTACTGTTATTGCAATCTGACCATTGTTGTAGCGGCGAAGTGTCATATTTACTTTGCCTTTGACATCGGGGTATGCATGTACTATAGCATTTGTAACCGCCTCGCTTACCGCACATTTTATGTCTGCAAGCTCTGTTATCGTCGGCGAAGCTTGTGAAGCAAAATTTACTGCAATGCCGCGTGCAAAGCTTTCGTTTTCACTTATTGCCATGAAACTTACGCGCACTTCGTTAAGTAACGTTTTCATTTTTATACTCCTTTCTCGTTTGTTTTTTCAATTTTTATAAGCCTCTCCGTTCCCGCAAGTTCCAGCACTTTTGAAACGCTTTCATTAGGATTTGTTACGCGAAGTACTCCGCCAAGCTCACGCGCAAGCGTAAAACGCCCTAGAATCAGTCCAAGACCCGATGAATCCATAAACGATACGCCTGATAGATCGAGCGCTACACTTTTGCTTCTGTGAAAATACAGTGCTTCATCGATTTTCTCTCGCAAGGGACGTGCGCTGTGGTGGTCTATCTCACCTGATATTTTGATGGTAAGCTCCGAGCCGTTAATGCTCGTTTCAATATTGCAATCCATTTTTTATCTCCTTTGTTTTATTTTACAGATACAATTTTATCACGTATCACGTGCGAAATACGTCGTAATATGGTACAAAGCAAAAATTTCAATAAAAAAGCAGGTAGTCAAACGACTACCTGCTTTTTTCTCATGTGTTATTTTACGTCGCGCCAATCAATTATATTAACGCCCGTATAGTACTTTGGCAAAATTTCTTCAGCTTTATATCCAAGCTTTGCAAGGTCACGCAGACCTATCTGCGATGCTCCAACGCCGTGTCCCCAACCAAGTCCCGCGAAGATGAAGTTGTTGGGGTCTTTTGCTGTTACAGTAACTGTTTTCGGCACTGCGGTGGTGTCGCCGAGCGCAAATTTGCCGCCTGCTCTCATTACAGTGCTGTGGTTAAGAATTGTTTCCTCTTCTCCGGAAGCGGTGAGAACAGTCACATTCTCGACGTTTTTCAAGCTTTGTGCACCGCTTTCCGTCAGTGCTTCAAGGTTCTCTATAGAAGTAGTGTAAAATTCCGAGCGTACTGCCTCAACGGTGCCTTTACCAACAACAAAGTTTGCGCTGTTTAGGTATTTTGAGAGAGTGGTATAGACCTTTGCGCTCGTTTTTATAGTTATACTTGTTCCGTAGACATCCGTAAATGTGATATCGCGGACGTAGGTGGAATTTTCGCAAAACTTATCAATGTTTATCGATTTTATAGAGCCTCGGAGCGAGGTATAACCTTTAGAATTGAGGTGTGCTAAAAGTGTACTTGGAGATATCTCAGCGGTCCATACACCGTAGGAATGATTGTTATAGTTTTCCCAAGGCGTTTCAACGGCAACCAGATAGGGAATATGCTGATACCCCCACGCATCATAACTGCTGATTGTAGTGCCGCCCGTAACAGCACTGTAATATGCACAGGCGATAGCGCCACCTGATTCCATAATAAGACCTTTTGTTGATTTTACTGCATTCTCTACAGCAGCGTTTACTTTGGTTCTGCCGCCATATACCTGACAGTGGGTGGAATTGCAGATATCAACTTGGTACGCGCTCTCATGACGTGTACCGTAAAGCGTAAATGACCGTACCATTATAGCAAAAGCTTTGAGCGCTTCATCTGGCCATGCCGAACTTACTTCATAGGGAATAACACCCTCGATGTATTCTTCGAGTTTTATAATATCGGTGAGTGACACGCCGTCCGTCTCGCCTGAAATATATCTGCGGAACATAAACGTGCCGTCATAGAGTTTTTTGGCTGGAGTTACAAGATACGCCTTTTCTCCGCTCGGTGAAGATTTCGGAGTGAGTCCTAGTGCGGTTATATCACCGCAGTCATATTCAAACAAAATTTCGTCGGTAATGGGATTTACAAGCGATACAGCTGTGTTGGTAGGCTTTGCCACGTTAAGGGGCATACCACCGAGAAGTTCAGAGAGGAACGCTGCATTGTCTGCTGCTAATGCTTCTGTGGGATAATGACCTATTCTTATGCGGAATCCGTCATTTATATAAGAGGGAATGGCATACAGTCCAACCTCGTCAAGGGTTGCCTTGATACCGTTCATAATAACGATAGTTTCTTCACGGGTAAGACCTACGCCAAGCTCGATGTGGTATCCGCCGATAACTGTGGATGCTGCCGAGCTTGTTTTTGAGTATGTCATTGCGTATTTCGAGAGATTGTGGTCGACTGTGCATGAAACCTTGGTTAAATCAATATCCCAGATGGGTTCGCTTGATAAATCGCCTGTGCGGTTTACTTTGTTTATGTAGAAACCGTACGTTGTGTCAACCTCAAATCCCACAGTAACACTTGTTCCGTACATAAGTCCGACGCGAATGAGTTTGTCGTCAATTTCTTCCGGCTCGGGAAGTTGAGGAATGTCGATGTCGTAATCAAATTCGGGACCTGTGGGTTCCTCGGGCTCATCAGGCTGGTCAGGCTCGGGTTCCGTGTATTCTGATTCTGCTGTAGTATCATCAGTGGAAGCTTCAGTATCTTCCGGCTCTGTGACGGTTGTATCTGTGTCGGTGTCAGCTGTCTGCGTAAATGATTCACTGTCTGCTTCAGCTGCGAATACTGGGGTAACGAGATAGAATATCACCGAAGCAAAGATTGAAACAAGCAGAAACAACACCATCGCCAAAGCGAGTATGCGGCGCATTTTATCGCGGTTATTCTGCTTATTCGACAATTTCGTACTCTCCTCTCACCATAACATATGCGTCGTTTGAGGTTATTTGAATACCGCGTCCGTCATTTCCGCGCGGAACTAAAAGGCAATGGTAAAGCGGTACGCTTACAGCATTGAGAAGCTCGTCGCCGTTTGTGATATCATTAAGACCGTTTGAGGTGATAGAAACTATAATAGCGCTGCCGGTACGAAGGATTATCTCACAAGGAGTTTTTGCAAGTAACTTTGCGCCTTTCTTCATGTAAACAACTTCGTAACCCGATGATACGGCAGTTTCGCCGCTTGTACCACCGTCTGTGAGTTTATTTTCAAGCTCGCTGATCTTGCCCTCGGCTTTTGTGAGTGTGGATTGGAGCATTGTTATAATTTCAGTTGCGTTTTCGTATTTTTTTGTTAATTCTTCAATTTTTTCTTCATATTTAGGTGTGAGAACTTTTTCAATATAGGAAAGGGAAATAAGTGGGTCATTAGAACTGTCGTAGCCTGCTTCGTCGCCGCTTACTATTATTGAAGTGGCGGTAAGAGCGAGGGAAAATGCCGCTGCAAGAGCAATGAGTTTGTATTTTTTCATATGTTTTGTTTCTCCTTGAATTTTATCGTAGATATTATTATTTTACTATATCCTGACGAAAAAAGCAATAAACTATATGTTAACTTTTGCATTATGAAAATTTATACAAAAATGTTTCTTTTGCGCGCTGAACTTGCCTCAACTTTATGTGCCTTTATAAAGGTTTTAAAGGAAAAAAGTGTTGTGTTAACTTTTTCGATAAATCTTGACAAAGACTTACGTAATTATTACAAAGCAGTAAACTACGTCATATACGAGATTGCTGATGAATTTAAGGCTTCGTGTATTGAACCCAAAAGGATGTTAATGCATCGTGGAAATATCTGTGATAGCGCACGTACTATTGAAAGCACTGGACCGAGCTTTTTCTCGCGTACACTTCGGGCGATGAGTCTAAAATGTAAGAAAGAACCAAAGTGTTTTCTGCATATCATTTCTGCGTTGAACCCAAAATGCACGCGGTGCTTGATAATCACTATTTTAATGAGGTTTATCAGCGTTGGATAAAGCGTGTTTACAATAATAAGCATACTACAGAAACGGATTTTTAGTATATTTAACGCTTTCGGGTAATATGGCGTTTAGTTGATTTGTCCATAAAGACAGTTGATTCGTTGCTTGAAGTTTGTGCTTACATGGTATATACTATTTTTAACTAAAATATTTTAGGAGAAAATGCTATGACAACTATCACACTTGCCAAAATCGGCACTAATACCACCGTATCTTTTGCTGTGGACGAGCTTGCTCGCTGCCTTAAGAAGATGGACAAGAGCCTTCTTATCGATCAGCGTACATACAGCGAATACGACGCTAACGTTACGGGGGTAATCTGGGTAGGTCTCACCACTCTTGTAAATGAAGACAAGTTCGAGGACCGTATTCTCATCAACATTAAGGACGGCACTGGTGTTATAACCGCAGCAAATCCCAGAGCGGTTCTTATCGCGGCTTACCGTTATCTGCACGAGCTTGGCTGTGCGTGGGTCCGTCCCGGTGCAGACGGTGAGGTTATTCCGAATAAGAAGCTCGACAAAGCGGCACTTGCTGTAAACATTGATGAAACTCCGTCGTATCCGCACCGTTGTATCTGTATCGAAGGCGCGGTGGCATACGAGCACATTTTCAATGTAATTGACTGGATGCCCAAGGTTGGTCTTAACGAATACTATATTCAGTTCATGTCACCTACACCGTTCTTTAACCGTTGGTACGATCATCAGCATAATCCCCACCGTGAGCCCGAGCCATTGCCGGTCGAGGATTCTTATCACATCAAATACCGTATTGAAGAAGAAATGACAAAGCGAGATATAATTTATCTTGCTGTCGGTCACGGATTCACTTACGATCCGTTTGGCTTTGACGTTACCTTTGAAGGCGACGATTCGCCGCTTATTACCCCCGAAATCAGAAGCTATCTTGCTATGACAAACGGCAAGCGCCAGCTTTTCAATAATAAGATCGCGTTCACTCACCTTTGCTACTCCAATCCGAAGGTAAGAGAGATAATGGCGGATGCGGTTGTTGATTACGCGAGAAAGAACCCGACTGTTGACTATCTTTGCATCTCGCTTGCAGACGGCGTAAACAACTACTGTGAGTGTGATGAATGTAAGAAGAAGACCCCGTCTGACTGGTACGTTAAGCTCTTTAACGATATGGATGAGAAGCTTACTGAAGCTGGACTTGACACCAAACTCGTGTTCGATGTTTATGTTAACACGATGTGGGCACCTACAACCGAGCGCATCAAGAATCCCAACAGAGTGGTTCTTCAGTTCGCTCCTATCACCCGTACTTATTCCGCTGCGTTTGTAGATACTCCCATGGACAAGAACATTGAGATACCGCCGTACGAATACAATAAGGTGGAAATGCCTCGTGATCTCGGACTTAATATGGCGCTTCTCGAAGGCTGGCGTGAACAAATAGATTGCGAAAACGTAATCTTCGACTATCACCTTATGTGGGACCATTATCTGGATCCCGGTTACACTTCCTGCGCAAGAACTCTCCATCGCGACGTTACAACGCTCGACCAGATGGGCTTTACCGGATATGTAAGCTGCCAGGAGATGCGTCAGGCATTCCCGACGGCACTTCCGATGTACGCTATGGCGCGTGGACTTTGGGATAAGGATAGCAAATTTGAGGACATCTCTCGCGAGTATTATGCTGATATGTTCGGCGAGGACGGTCCTGCAGTGGAAGCTTACCTTGCGAAGATTTCCGAGCTTTTTGATGCGAAGTTTATGCGCAATGAGAAGCCCGAAGCGCACACGAGTGCACTTGCACGTATGGACGCAATCGACAAACTTGTTGACGACTTCAAGGCTTCACACATTGATTCTAAGAAGGACACAGATGCATCGTGGTACTATCTCGCACACCATGCTGATTACTGCAAGATGTATGCGGAGCTTGTACGCCGTTACAGCTACGGCGATCAGGAGAAGATAGACGAGCAGACCAAGGCGTTCACCGAATTCCACTTCGGACTTGAGCCCGAAATTCACACAGTTCTTGACTCTTGCCTCTTTGATGAGGTATATCAGCGTTGGATCAAGCGCGTTTACGCAAACAAGCCTACCGACGAAATCGACTTCTAAATACATACCGCCTCACGTAAGTGGGGCGGTTTTTGCGTAAGTATATTCAATATAGAGATACGCAACTTTTTAAAAAGTTACAGTATCTCCTTCAAAATGCTATTAAAACACCTACGTAATTTTTTGTATATTAGTAAGTTTGACACTTGACCTTATAGACATTTTCTGATATAATTATATATAAATAAACATATATGAGATGCGTGGCGTGAATTTTGGGTTTATTGAATGAAATTTTGCTGTTCACGCACCGAAATTCAGATTAAAACGGGTTCCACCCCATTTTTGTTTGCGAAGCGAACGCATTTGGATTTCACAAAATTTTTATGTGCCGCCAAATGGCGGCGGAATGGAGATTACTATGAAAAAACGCGCAATAATCAGTTTAACCGACAAAACAGGTGTAGTTGAATTCGCTCGTGATCTTGACGCTCTTGGCTACGAAATTCTTTCCACCGGCGGTACGTGGAAGGTAATCAACGAGGCTGGTATTCCTGTAACTCAGGTTTCCGATATTACCGGCTTCCCGGAGTGCCTTGACGGACGTGTTAAGACTCTCCACCCGATGATCCACGCAGGTATTCTCGCTATGAGAAGCAACCCCGAGCATATGGAGCAGATCGAAAAGCTCGGCGTTACTCCTATCGATATCGTTGCAATTAACCTTTACGCATTCAAGGATACTATTATGAAACCCGGCGTTACCCGTGAGGATGCTATCGAGCACATCGACATCGGCGGACCTACAATGCTTCGCGCGGCTGCAAAGAACTATCAGGATGTTTCCGTTATCGTCGATCCTGCAGATTATGCAACCGTTATCGACGAACTCAAGGCAAACGGCAAGGTAAGCGTTGACACTAACCTTAAGCTCGCTTACAAGGTGTTCAACCACACTGCGGCTTACGATACTCTCATTCAGTCTTACCTTCGCGTTCAAACCGATATGCCCATATTCCCCGATAAGCTTTCTCTCACCTACGAGAAGGTCCAGGATATGCGCTACGGCGAGAACCCCGGTCAGACTGCAGCATTCTATAAAGAAATCGGCAACGAGTTCGACGGAACCCTCGCGGCCGCAGAGCAACTTCACGGAAAGGAACTCTCCTACAACAACATTAACGACACTAACGGCGCACTCGAGTGCCTCAAGGAATTTGACGAACCCTGCGTTGTTGCAGTAAAGCACGCTAATCCCTGCGGCGTTGGCGTTGGTGAGGATATTTTCAAGGCATATATGAACGCTTATAACGCAGATCCCGTTTCCATTTTCGGTGGTATTATCGCTTGCAACCGCAAGGTGGATGCGGCTACTGCAACCGAGATCAACAAGATATTCGTTGAGATTGTTATCGCTCCCGATTTCGATGCTGATGCACTCGAAATTCTTATGGCAAAGAAGAATATCCGTCTACTTAAACTTCCCGAGATTTCCAAGCCTAATACCAAGGAAATGCTCGATATGAAGCGTGTTGCAGGCGGTCTTCTCGTTCAGGAGCGCGACATCGGTGTTTACGATGATGCAGAGCTCAAGGTTGTTACCGAAAAGGCTCCCACTGCAGAGCAGATGGCAGACCTCAAGTTCGCTATGAAGGTTGTAAAACATACCAAGTCCAATGCTATCGTTCTTGCGAAGAACGGCATCACCACCGGTATCGGCCCCGGTCAGACCAACAGAATTACCGCGCTCGAGCTCGCTATCCGTTATGCTAATGACCTTGACGGTGCGGAAAAGAACCGTGCAGCAGGTTCTGTAATGGCTTCTGACGCATTCTTCCCGTTCCCTGACTGCGTTGAGGCTGCATACAAGGCAGGTATTACCGCGATTATTCAGCCCGGTGGATCCATCAAGGATCAGGAGTCCATCGATGCGGCAAACAAGTACGGCATTGCGATGGTATTTACCGGTCAGAGACACTTTAAGCACTAATAAATTTTATCCGCAAGACTAAACGCTCTTGCGGATTTTTTATGTCTTTTCTCCTTGACAATATGGTGTGAATATGGTAAAATATTTACAGAAATAATAGGGAAGAATACCTATACAAATGGAGATGAAAATAATGAGAAAAACGAAGATTATATGCACTATAGGACCTGCTTGTGAGGATGAGTCTACACTGCGTAAGATGTGTCTTGCTGGAATGAATGTGGCAAGACTCAACTTTTCACACGGAACACACGCTGACCACCAGACCAAGATCGACACAATAAAAAAGGTACGCGAGGAGCTTAATCTGCCTATTGCAATAATGCTCGATACCAAAGGCCCCGAATACAGAATCAAAACCTTCGAAGATAAAAAGGTTACTCTTAAAGAAGGTGACACGTTTACATTCACAACTGAAGATATTGTCGGCAATAACGAGCGTGTAGCAGTGAATTACGCGCATCTTACAGACGATCTTAAAGCCGGCGACACTATAACAGTAAACAACGGTCTTGTTATTTTTGATGTTCTTGAGATAAAGGGCAAAGACGTTATTTGCAAGGTAGTTGTTGGCGGCGAGCTTTCTGACAGAAAGAGCATGCATTTCCCGGGCATTCTTATGAAGCACGCATTTTTGAGCGAGCAGGATAAGTCCGATTTGCTTTTTGGTATACAGAACGATATTGACTTCGTTGCAGCGTCGTTCGTATCTACTAAAAAAGACGTTGAGGACATTCGCAACTTTCTCAATGAAAACGGCGGTGAGGAAATTGATATAATTGCGAAAATCGAAAACCGCGCGGGTGTAGACAATATTGAGGAAATATGCGAGCTTGCGGACGGAATTATGATTGCACGCGGAGACCTTGGTGTTGAAATTCCGTTTATTGAAGTGCCTTCTATTCAGAAATATCTTATCAATAAGTGCCGACTTCTCGGTATCCGCGTTATTACCGCAACCGAGATGCTCGAATCAATGATTCACAATCCGCGTCCGACACGCGCCGAGCTTTCCGATGTTGCAAACGCGGTTTATGATGGCACATCCGCGATAATGCTGTCCGGTGAAACCGCATCGGGTAAATATCCGGTTAAAGCTGTTCAGAATATGGTAGAGATAGCGCAGTTTACTGAAACGAAGATAGATTACAGTGAGCGCTTCAGAACCACAGATTTCAAGATTCGCAACAATATCGACGCGCTTTCACACTCTGCATGCTCTATGGCAATTGCGCTTGATGCGAGAGGGATAGTTGTAAACTCCATAAGCGGTAAAACCGCGCGAATGGTGAGCCGCTTCAGATCTCCCGTTGATATTCTCGGTATGACAATGAATGAAAAAGTATGGCGCAAGCTTAATTTAAGCTGGGGTGTAACTCCTGTTATGTGCGAGGAATTTTCATCTATGGAAGTTATGTTTTACAGCGCAATGAAGCGTGTAAAAGAGATATACAATCTCAAAAAGGGTGACAGCATTGTTCTCACCGGCGGTCAAATAAACGGAAAATCCGGAAATTCCAATATTATTAAAATCGAACAGGTGAACTAAGGAAAAAGGACGGCATCGCCGTCCTTTTTTACATATCCTTTTTTATTCGCTCAAGTGCCGCTTTTTCTATGCGCGATACCTGCGCCTGCGAAATGCCGATCTCGCTTGCTATCTCCATTTGCGTGCGGCCTTTGAAATAGCGCATATCAATGATGTTTTTCTCACGTGGCGATAGCTTTTTCATAGCCTCGCGCAGAGCAATATCCTCAAGCCACGCTTCGTCGGTGTTATCTGTGTCACTAATTTGATCCATAATATAGATCGAGTCGCCGCCGTCAGTGAATATCGGCTCAAAAAGACTCACCGGCTCAACTATAGCTTCAAGTGCCGCGCCCACTTCTTCTTTAGGAAGTCCCAGCGCCTTTGCAATATCCTCAAGAGTCGGCTCGCGGTCTAGCGTGCGTACAAGCCGCTCACGAGCACCGAGCGCACGATATGCAAGATCGCGCACGGATCGGCTCACGCGAACCGCATTGTTGTCCCGAAGATAGCGCCGTATCTCGCCGATGATCATAGGAACTGCGTATGTGGAAAATTTTACATCAAGTGTGACATCGAAATTGTCTACTGCCTTTATTAGCCCTATACAGCCGACCTGAAAAAGGTCGTCAAGATTTTCGCCACGTCCCGTAAATCGCTGTATTATTGAAAGAACAAGGCGCAGATTTCCGTTTATAAGCTCGTCACGCGCAAATGTGTCACCGCTTTTTGCGCGAACTAAAAGGTCGTGTTTTTGCTCTGCTGTGAGCGTTTTTAAGCTTGATGTGTTAACGCCGCAAATTTCCACCTTGCGGCTGTAGGTTGATGACTTCATAACTTGTGGCTGCCTTCCCATTTACAAGATTGCATAGGTAGTATTGCCGTTATTGTAAAGCCGTTATGCAGTCATAATTTTGTATTGTTTTGGTAAATTAAAATCTTTTGTTCATGGCATATTTTCTATGAATGTGGGAAAGATACCTTTGTATCAAAAATAAGTAGGAGAGGTAGAAAATATGTTTAAACACGAAAAAATGTTATTTGAACCGGTTGAGATTGAAAAGCCCAATCCGCAGTATGCGGTGCTTTTACAGGAGCAGCTTGGTGGTGGAAACGGCGAACTTAAGGCAGCTTTGCAGTATATGTCGCAGAGCTTTCGCATAAAGGATCCCGAGATAAAAGATCTTTTTCTTGATATCGCTGCAGAAGAGCTTAGCCATATGGAAATGGTAGCGCAGACCATCAATCTTCTCAATGGACACGACGTTGATGCCGCAAGTGTACAGGCCGGTGAGGTTCAGACACACGTTCTGCTTGGATTAAATCCGGGACTTATCAATGCGTCCGGATACTCTTGGACGGGCGATTATGTTACCGTTACCGGTGATCTTTGCGCCGATCTTCTTTCTAATATCGCATCTGAACAGCGCGCGAAGGTAGTTTACGAATACCTTTACAGACAGATTGACGATAAGAAGGTGCGCAAGACTATAGATTTCCTTCTCAACCGCGAAGAAGCGCACAATCAGATGTTCCGCGATGCCTTCAACAAGGTTCAGGAAACCGGCTCCAACCGCGATTTCGGTACGACAAAGGCGGCGAAAATGTATTTCTCGCTCTCAAATCCCGGTCCCAATGCTTTTGCGGATGCCGATACTCGCGCGCCTGCATTTAAGTAAGAAAAAGCCGCTATCCAAACGGATAGCGGCTTTTGATGTTATATTTCCTTTATATCCACATATACGCCGTTCACGGTGACGTCCGCATCGGCGCGAACAAGCACGTATTTAACACCGTCTATAACGCGGGTTTCAACGAGATCACCGCGCTCTGGATTTACCTTAATCACAACGTCAGGCGTTTTAATCTCAAGCTTTTTAGGCTCGACTATGTTTCTCGGGTGTATCGGGGCAGTAGGACCGTATTCTTCGTCGCATTTTTTCTTGAACTGTTCTATTTTTTCTTCGGGAACGTCGCAGTTTTGAAGTACACTCGCTATTTCTGTACGTGTTATTGTGAGCTGTTCAGCTACACGAAGATTTTTGTGCTCCTCAATACGTAGCGCGATATCGTCGTGAACTGCTTTAACTACATCATAGGAACATTCCTTGCCAAGCGTGTCGGAAAGTATAGTTTCAAAGATATTTTTCTGCTGTCCTGCGGGAAGGGGAAGCTCTGTGCCGAAAATATTTTTTGCAAACTCCTCGGAGCTGTCATCGGAATTCTTTACATAGTAGAGCGCGTTGTAAATGTTGGTCTTGCGCGTGTCAAACGCAGGGAAGAGAAAGCCGAGCTCGGGTGCGGCAACGTTCCATTCGCAGGAACGTGTATGGAAACCTTGCTTTGTGGTGTCATACGCGAGCGTTGCTTTTGCTTCTTTAACCGGACAAACAGCGCACATTATATAGGTGAACATTGAAGTTGACTCCTCGGATGCGCCATCGTCAAAATGCTTGGTGGGTACGTCGTAGGTGTCGGTCATAAGGAGAATTAAATTATTGCCTTCGAGTGCAAGTCCTTCGGTAGCCTTGTCAAAGAAATTTTTAACAACAGCTTCGTCCTTAAGTCGCGACTGTCGCAGAGTAGAGAGCAGTGCGTGCTCCTCGCCGCTTTCGACTTGTCCTATAGAAAAGGCAATGTCAACGAGATTTTTGCCGTTGATGCCGGACAGCACGCGGCGGAATATCGAAAGATATTTTTCGCTTTCTTCCTCTGGAAGCATAAAGAATGGGGAAGAAAACTCGTGTATAGTTTCCTTATTAGAATTTATGTATCGCCCGTAAAGGGTTGTTATATTGTGTTTTTCGGGGGCGAGCCTGCGCCGCAGTTCGGCAATTTCTTTGTCTGTCATATCTGTTTCCTTTCACTGGTTATTTTCTATAAAATTATACCGCAACACACGTATAAAATCAAGCGCGAAATTGTTAAAACAACAATATGCGTAGTTTGATTTTTATGTGACTGCGAGGTAAGGACTTAAATTAAGTTAATTCACCAATTTTTGTCAAGTTAATATACCTAAAACGGATCATTATTATAAAGAGGCAGACTCGGACATATTGTTGCACGCGGAAGTTGTAATACGCGGAGATTTGACCGTTATACTTGACAAAATCGTATTATTATAGTATAATAATTTTAATATATTTATGAAAGCAGGTGAAAAGCCAGAATGGACGGCAGCGGCCATAGTATCCCTCCTTTATGCGCGTTGGTTGAAAATGTACACACATTTGATATCTACGTCTGGGTGACGCTCGAGCGCAACCTTCCTCTGCGTGAATGATGGCAGCGCAGGCACTCGTACGCAACTTTAAAGTATAAATGGAGGAAATGATTTTGGAAGGCAATATATGGCTCATGCTTCTGCTGCAGGCGGCACTCATCGCACTCAACGCGATATTTGCGTGCGCAGAAATTGCAGTAATAAGTACGAGCGAAGGGAAGCTTGAAAAGCTTTCAGAAGAAGGCGACAAACGCGCCAAAAAATTACTTAAATTAACCAAAAAACCTGCGAGTTTTCTCGCAACAATACAAGTAGCGATAACTCTTGCCGGATTTTTAGGCTCTGCATTCGCGGCCGAAAACTTTTCGGGAAAAGTTGTTAATTGGCTGATTTCACTTGGTGTGAAAATCCCTGTTGCAACTCTTGATGCTATTGCAGTTATCGTCATCACGCTCATTCTTTCGTTCGTAACTCTCGTTTTCGGCGAACTTGTTCCAAAACGCATGGCGATGAGGAACTCAGAAAAGCTGGCCCTCAGAATGACGGCTCTAATATCTACAATAGGTGTTTTGTTCAGACCGCTTGTTTGGCTTCTTACCGTTTCAACTAACGGTGTGTTAAGGCTTATGGGCATTGACCCTAACGCTCGCGACAATGACGTGAGTGAAGAAGATATCCGTGACATGGTTGATTCTGCTGCTAAGAACAGTCAGATAGATGACACCGAGCGCGAATTCATACAAAACGTCTTTGAATTCGACGACCTTACAGCAGGCGAAATTGCGACGCACAGAACGGACGTTACGATGCTTTGGACCGATGAATCAGACGAGGAATGGAACAATATAATTCACGAAAAGTGTCATATGTTCTATCCTGTGTGTGAAGAAACGGTGGATAAAGTAGTCGGTGTACTTTACCTCAAGGACTATTTCAGGCTTGAAAATAAGTCTCGTGAGGCTGTTATGGAAAAAGCGGTTAAGACGCCGTATTTTGTTCCGGAAAGCGTAAAAGCCGATGTGTTGTTCCGAAATATGCGAAACGGAGCAAAAACCTTCGCTATAGTGCTCGATGAGTACGGCGGAATGAGAGGTATTGTTACAATAAATGATCTTTTAGGTCGCCTTGTAGGCGATCTTGGCGGTGATGAGGAAGAGTCCGAGAAAGCTGTTGAATCTCTTGAGCAGATGGATGAAAATACTTGGGCGCTTCGTGGAAATATACCGCTCGACGATATCGTTGAAAAACTTAATGTAGAACTTCCTATTGCTGATTTTGACACTTTCAGTGGAATGGTATTCGCTGAACTTGGAAGTATTCCCGACGATGGAGAACGCATAGAGCTTGAAGCGTGGGGGCTTAAGATAAGTGTAAACGAAATTCTTGATCATCAGATTGAGGCTGCCACTATAACTGTGCTTGAAATAGCTATGGAAGAAGCGGATCAAGATAAAGAATAAACTAAAAATGACGGGCAAAATTGCCCGTTGTTTTTTATTTATAAATTTAAGTTTGGAAAGTTAAAACTAAAGCCCCGAGCATTTGCCCGAGGCTTTTCTTGTTTTTACTGATGACCTGCGTAGAAGGTTGTGAGATGCCCTTGAATTTTATCAGGGGTACCATCGGCCTTCATAACCATCATATAAGCGTTGTTTCTTTCGAAAGATTCGACTATACGTGTTGCACAGAAATAATAGTAATTAGAGGGGAGAACGGAAACTCCGTTGATAAGTACTTCACGAGCTGCCTCGATTGCTTCTGCGGTAGGTGTATACTGCGAAAGCGTTTTTGCAGGGCTGAACTGATAGATAACTCTGCCGCTCGGAGTTGTGTGAGATTGGAACATTACGTCATAAACAGTGGACGGGAATCGCTTGCTTTCCGCGCGGTTTCGGACGCACTGTGCAACTGCACACATTTCCCAATACTTAAGGGAAACGTCTTCGAATTTGTAAAGGCTTGAGCCGCTGCCCATAACCTCAAGCTGAATAAGGGTTGCCGCGAACATGAGCTCTTCTTCAGTTACTGAAACTTTAGGCTGCATAATAGTGTACTCAACACCAAGCTCGTCCGCCAAAAATCCGGTTTTGATTTCGGGAACCACATAGTAATCGCCGTGATCATCTATGGCACCGGATGCGGGGGAAATATTGATTGCGGGAGTGATAGTTATTTCGGGTATTGCTATTGTTGTAGTTGGGGTTGTTTCCGGAGCAGTTGTTTCCGACACGGCTGCAGTCTCGGGTGCATCGGCTTTGATATTGTCGGTGTGAGTCAATACCGTTGTCGGAGCAACAGCTTCCGTTTCTAACTCACGCGTTACCGCGGGATCTAGCAGGGAAGTGGACGGGATGTCTGTCGGAGCGCTTATACGCTTAGAGTCGATTAAGGCTGTCATCAGCGGTTCGGCTTCCTCACGCGGCGCTGCAGCAATAATGCAAGCGGCTATGCAACCAAAAATTATTGCAAATATTAGAGTGATAGCTACTGAAACTTTACGTTTGTTTTGGTCTGATACTCCGATCACTATGACACACCTCCCATCCTCGGCGCACACTGTATATTTGACGCGCCTGAATTTGATTTCATAAATTTCATAAATTTTCCTTTCGTAATGCCGCTATGTAGGCACGGAAATTTCGAAGGTCAAATTTCCGCGGAGCGGTTAGCTGGCGATGGGGCTCACACAACGATTATATGCGAGAACATCGCCTGCTATTACGGTACGCTATAGGGCAGGGTACCGTAACCCTGAAGAGCGAGGGCAAGCACTATTATATCTCAGAAAAAAATTTTTTGCAAGTAGTTTTATTGAAAATGGGCAGTTTGCCTAATTAAGATTGAACCGATTATGCACACAAATATGCGTTTTATACAAGAAAAAACAAAAAATATTTCCAGAAGAAGGCAAAAAAGTAAGAAGATATAAAAAATATACAAAAAATATCGTATAATTATGCATGCATAAATGTAACCGTTTGTATATTCACAAAACGTGCACGAGCATTAACGTATTTTACGTTATGCACAATATAATTGGTTGTTGCGGCTTCCAATTACAGCATAATATATAATCAGAACGCGCTAAAATGTATTCTAAAGCAAAATTTCCGCTGTATCACCGCAGTTTAGTTTATTTTCGTGGCATTTTTGCGTTTCTTTATAGAGGACTTGTTTTTCATCATATTTGTTGTATTTTCTTCTTTCATTTTGTTTAATATATAAAAACAGGATAATTTCTTTTAATAAATGAAAGAAAATCTTCCATATTAATATATGAAGATGTGCGATTTCAAAATCATAAATTTAGGATTGCTTTTTGAGATGCGTTAAACTCATTTTTTGCTATTTTAATTGCATATTCTGTATATAGAAAATTGTGATATAATTTATTTCTGCCTCTTGACAAAGATATGAAAGCGTGATATACTATCTATTGTAAAGGCAATGACGGGAAGGAGTAAGTTTCCCATGTGCGTTCAGAGAACCGTCGGTTGGTGCAAGACGGTCGCACGAAGTTACTGAAGTAGTCCCCGAGCCGCCACGCGAACGGTGATTTCATCGCCAAGTAGCCGACGCCGTGTGCTTCACGTTACAGAAGCAGAAGGGTATGAGCCCTTCGCTGAGTTAGAAATTTCAGGTGGTACCGCGCTACAGCGCCCTGACACAATAATGTGTCGGGGCTTTTTTAGTTCCGACATAAAAAGAAAGGACATAAGAAATGAACACGGAAATCAATCTTCCAAAGAATTACGCTCCGAAGGAGTTTGAGGATCGCATCTATAAGAATTGGTGCGACAAGGGCTACTTCACACCCACTCGCGACCCCGAAAAGAAACCATTTACAATAGTTATCCCGCCCCCAAACGTAACAGGACAGCTTCATATGGGTCACGCACTCGATGAAACGCTTCAGGATATCCTTATCCGTTATAAGCGTATGCAGGGCTTTTCCACTTTGTGGGTTCCCGGCACTGACCATGCGGGTATTGCGACGCAGATTAAAGTTGAAGAGCAGCTACGTGTAAACGAAGGTCTTACACGCTATGACCTCGGACGTGAGAAGTTCCTTGAGAGAGTTTGGGACTGGAAGCATCAGTACGGCTCCCGTATTATCAATCAACTTAAGAAGCTTGGCTCGTCCTGCGACTGGACGCGTGAGCGCTTTACTATGGACGAAGGTTGTTCGAGAGCGGTTAAGGAAGTATTCGTAAACCTTTACGATAAGGGACTTATATACCGCGGCAACCGTATAATAAACTGGTGTCCGCACTGTATGACCGCACTTTCGGATGCCGAAGTTGAATACGCTGAACAGCCGGGTAACTTCTGGCACATACGTTATCCGTTTACCGACGGTTCAGGTGAGGTTATTATTGCAACCACTCGTCCCGAAACGCTTCTCGGCGATACCGCAGTTGCTGTAAATCCCGAGGATGAGCGTTACAGCGCGCTTGTTGGTAAGACGATAACAATACCTCTTGTTGGACGCGTTATTCCTCTTATTGCCGATAGCTATGTCGATAAGGAATTTGGTACAGGCTGTGTTAAGATCACTCCTGCACACGATCCGAACGACTTCGAGGTAGGCCTTCGCCATAGACTTGAGCAGATACTCGTTATGAACGGTGACGGTACTATTAACGCGGCAGGCGGAAAATACGAGGGTATGGACCGTTACGAGGCAAGAAAGGCTATCGTAGCTGACCTCGAAGCAGGCGGATATCTTGTTAAGGTTGAGCCTCACACGCACAACGTTGGTACTTGCTATCGTTGCGGAACTACCGTTGAGCCGCTTACTTCCAATCAGTGGTTTGTTAAGATGGAGCCTCTTGCAAAGCCAGCTCTTGCAGCTGCTGCAAACGGTGACGTTAAGTTCGTTCCCGAGCGCTTCACAAAGATATACAACAATTGGATGGAAAATGTACACGACTGGTGTATTTCCCGTCAACTTTGGTGGGGACACCGTATTCCTGCGTACTACTGCGACGCGTGCGGAGAAATGATTGTTTCCAAGACTGACGTTGACACATGCCCTAAGTGCGGAAAGAAGATGCGTCAGGAGGACGATGTACTCGACACCTGGTTCTCGTCCGCACACTGGCCTTTCTCGACGCTCGGCTGGCCGGATAAGACCGAGGATCTTAAGTATTTTTACCCGACGAGT
>JAZNLM010000108.1:0-37220 GCA_045579105.1 Candidatus Flemingiibacterium sp. | reverse complement strand
TCGCAGCCATCCTTGGAGGTGTAGCCCTCGGAAACTGCGATGATCTCGCCGTTGCGAGCGGTAAGGCGGAAACGATACTCGCCAGCCTTATCAGTGTACATTTCAAACTTGGGATTGGTAACGGTTACTACTTCAGCTGCGGTCTGATCTTCGAACTTAGCGATGGGGGCGTTCTTCTTAACACTCTCGATGCCGTTCATACAAGCAGCCTCTGTGGTGTAAACTTCGCTGGTAGCGATAACCTGACCGTTACCCGCACAAAGATTGAACTTAACGCCAGTATTAGTTGTTTTTACCTTAAACTTTCCCATGATAAACCTCCGTTTGAGTCGCATTGCGACATATTTTTATACATTTTAATTATACGATATAAGTATATTTTTGTCAATATGTTTTATGAAATTTGTCACAAAATGACGAAATTCCATCAGAATTCAAGCTTTTGCGAACGATCAAAAAGAGTTGAGAGCGCATCTTTTACCGAAACGCCGCCGTAAAGTATATCATAGACGGACGAGCAGATGGGAAGCTCGACGTTATGTTCATTCGCCATTTCTATAAGTGCAGGCACAGTGTAATATCCCTCGGCAAGACGCTCGAATTTCTCGCCGTGCACAAAACTTTCTCCAAACGCACGGTTGTGGCTGTATTCAGAAAATACGGTTGCCTGATAATCACCCAGGTGGCAAAGTCCGTACGCTGACAGTTCGTTTCCTCCGCACGCCTTGATAAGTCGTGCAATCTCTCTTGCACCCCGTGACATGAGCGCGCCTTTTAGCGATGTCATACCGAGTCCGTCAAGCATACCTGCGGATACGCCGATGACGTTTTTCGCCGCCGCGCCTATTTCGTTGCCGATGAGGTCGGTACCGTAGTAAAAGCGGATAATGCCCCCGGAAAAGGCGTCAATAAGCATTGATTTAGTAGCGTCGTCTGCACTGTCGATGACCATACAGTTTTGTATTCCGCGGAAAAACTCTTCAACGTGACCCGGGCCGAGCCATACGGCAACTTTGTTGGTTCTGTCGAGTTCTTCCGAAACGACCTCGGAAAGTCGCTTGCAGGTGGCGTTTTCTATACCCTTCATACAGAGTACAAAAGTCTTTTTGCGAATATTGAGTGCGGCAAGCTCTCTGCAAAGGGCACGAAGTCCCTGTGAATTTATGGAGATGACAATTACGTCAGACAAGAGTACATCATTGAGATTAGTGGTGAAAGTTAATGACTCGGGGAATGAGATATATTCGTTTTTGCGCTCGGCTATGATGCGCTGCATATTTGCGGAGCTTTTTCTACCGTAAAGTGAAACGCTGTGCCCGAGCGTATCAAGATACCAGGCAATACAGCTGCCCCAACGACCGCAGCCGATAACGGTTATTTTCATTTGTAAATGCCTCCTTTGGCGCTTATTTCGAATGCAAATACAAGTATATTATACTATATCCAGTCGGTTTTGTCAATCGTCTGCAACGTGCTAAACAATTAAAGATATCAATTTATTTCGTTGGTATCTTTTAGTCTTGACATAGGGTGATTTTTATGCTATTATAAATTCTGAATATGGCGTATAAGGAGTGACTTTTTATGAAAATAGCGTTAATAGCACACGACAAAAAGAAAAGTGAAATAATTGAGCTTGCGAAAAAGTACAGAGATGTACTCGCAGAGTATGAACTCTACGCTACTGGCACTACCGGCACTCTCATTATGGGTGAAACCGGACTTTCTATACATAGAATGAAGAGCGGCCCTCTCGGAGGTGACCAACAGATAGGCGCAATGCTTGCAAACGGTGAACTTGACCTTATCATCTTCCTTCGCGATCCGCTCACTGCACAGCCGCACGAGCCGGACGTTTCAGCACTTCTTCGTCTTGGTGACGTTCAAAAAATACCGCTTGCGACTAACGTGGGCAGTGCAACGATAATGCTTGAGGCACTCAAAAACAAGACGTTTTTTGAAATTCTCTAACATTAAATACGAACCAATACGGGATGCCGTCAAAAGTATATGATTTTTCTTTTTAATGTAAGAGATTTTCTTATTAAAGGTATCGTATTTATCAATCTGCGGTAGTGGGCAATCAAAATTTTCCCTGCTCCTACAGTAGCCAGGGTGGGCACGACATAATCCTCGAAAACCTCATGGGTCAGCCAGTTAACGATTTTATCGCGTTCAGTGCTACCAGTACGGGTTACGGCAACGAGAAGGGTGAGAAAGTTCATTTTAACGGTTCCGCAAGCATCAGGCTTTTCACGGCATAACGATAAAGAATATTATTGCGACTTCTGTAAACTGTGCGGTTATAGCTATTCGCTACAGCAAGTGCTGCAAGCGTAATAATAACTATAGACAACGTTCACGATGTTAATAGCAACCCGTTTAAAGCAGCCGACAAGAACGTTTATCTTATCGACAACCAAATGCGGCTGCGATTTGTGGCAAGGGCAGTGGTCCACGTTAGTGAAAAATAGAGCTTGCTTAATCACGGAGGAAATATGGAAAAGATTATAACACGAGAAAATATCAGACGTTTTGCTTATGTAAACGAAAATATGCTCAAGGGTGATATATGTGCAGTAGTAGTTCATTTTTACGGTCTTGGAAATATGACCATTTTCAACGAGGATCACGATGCAGGAGAATTTTTGGGTGAAAACGGAATGCTTTACGTAGTTCCGTACAATAACCCTTGGGCCTGGATGAACAGACAGGCTGTGACGTACACCGACGAGATATTGGACGTGCTTTTTGATGTGTACGATATTTCGGACAGCACGCCGATAATCTACTACGGAATAAGTATGGGCGGACAGTCAGCGCTTGTTTATAGCGCTTATTCAAAGCGCACGCCAGATACTTGCATTGTGAACTGCCCCGTATGTGACACACTATATCACTTCACCGAGCGCGACGATCTTCCAAGAACGCTTTACAGTGCACTTTTTAATGAAGATGGGAGTCTTGAAGATGCCTTAAAGCGTATATCTCCGGTTCATATCATCGACAAAATGCCCAAGATAAAATATCGTATTTTCCACTCGGATACGGACAAGTCGGTTAATATAGACGCCCATTCGAGAAAATTCGTTTCGGCACTTGAGGCAAGAGGTTTCGATGTAACCCTTAATGTGCTTCAGGGCAGAGCACACTGCGATCTTACGCTTGATGCCAAGCGTAAATTGGTGCGGTACATTTTTGAGGCTGTAGAAAAATAATTCCTTAAAAGGTGTGATACGATTGACGGATATTACTTATACAAGAACATATGCCGCACCGCCCATAAATAAGCGAGAGATATTTCGCTATCTGGGTGCGCGTGATGATGCGCCGGAAGTGTCGGTGCTTTTAGACGAGTGTCTTGCCCAGGCAGAGGGACTGTTCACGTATAAGGTGTGCTTTTGCGAAGTTGATGCTTTGCGTGAGGGTGATGATTTGATACTCGGTTCTGTGAAAACGAACTCCGAAGCAATTAAAAAAAATCTTTTGGGATGTGATAGAGCCGTTGTTTTCGCGGCGACAGTCGGTATTTCACTCGATAGACTTATTGCGCGGTGTTCTGTCAGATCTCCCTCGAAGGCAGTTGTTTTCGATGCAATCGGTGCAGAGAGAATTGAGGCACTGTGTGATGCTTTTTGTGAAGATATTGGACGGGAGTCAATCGGATTTAAACTGCGCCCACGTTTCAGTCCGGGTTACGGAGATTTTGCGCTTGAGGCGCAAAGGGATATTTTCGCACTGCTTGATTGTCCGCGAAAAATCGGACTTACACTGAATGAAAGTCTACTTATGTCGCCGTCAAAATCGGTTACGGCTATTGTTGGAAAGGCTAGGATATAACGATGAAGATTACTGAATATTTAAAAGAAAATATACTCTATCTTGACGGCGGTATGGGTACGCTTTTGCAGGAGCGAGGACTTATGCCGGGTGAGCTTCCCGAACGTTGGAACGTCACTCATCCCGACGTGATAAGCGACATTCACCGCGACTATTTTAACGCCGGAAGCAACGTTGTAAACACAAACACGTTCGGCGCGAATATACTCAAGTTTTCCCAATGGGAGCTTGATACTATAGTTAAGACCGCTATTGAAAACGCACGTATTGCGGCTAAAACAAGTATCGGTGAGCAGGAGAAATGGGTGGCGCTCGATATTGGTCCGACTGGACGTATGCTTGCGCCTTTAGGTGACCTGGATTTCGAAGAGGCTGTAGCCATTTTTGCCGAAACCGTTAAGCTCGGCGTGAAATATGGCGCAGATCTTATCGTTATCGAAACGATGAACGACTCGTATGAAACCAAGGCGGCGCTTCTTGCCGCAAAGGAAAACAGTAATCTCCCCGTATTTGTTTCAAACGCGTACGGCGAAGATGGTAAGCTTATGACGGGTGCATCGCCTGCGGCTATGGTTGCTATGCTCGAAGGTATGGGTGCTGATGCTATCGGCGTTAACTGTTCGCTCGGTCCGAAGGCTCTTGCACCTATCGTTGACGAATATTTAAAATATGCTTCTGTGCCGGTTTTATTGAAACCTAATGCCGGACTTCCCAGAGCTATTGACGGTAAGACTGTGTACGACGTACTTCCCGGAGAATTTGCCGAGGACGTTACTGCTCTTATTAAAAAAGGCGTCCGTATTGCGGGCGGTTGCTGCGGCACTACGCCGGCGTATATAGCAGCGACGTTTATGGCAAGCGGCGATGTTGTACCAACTCCGATTGAAAAGAAAAATCACACACTTGTATCATCGTACACGCACGCTGTTGCGTTTGGCGACGAGCCGATACTCATAGGTGAGCGTATCAATCCTACGGGTAAAAAGCGCTTCAAAGAAGCGCTTAAGGCGAACGATATTGATTATATCCGCAGAGAGGGAATTGCTCAGGCGGAAAAGGGTGTACACATTCTCGACGTTAACGTAGGTTTGCCGGATATTGACGAGGCTTCGATGCTCAAAACGGCTGTGTGTGAGCTTCAGGCGATAGTCGACCTTCCGCTTCAGATAGACACCTCAGACGTTACGGCTATGGAAGCTGCTCTTCGGCGTTATAACGGTAAGGCCATGATAAACTCCGTCAACGGAAAGCCGGAGAGTATGGAAGCGGTATTTCCGCTTGCGAAAAAGTACGGCGGTCTTGTCGTCGCGCTTACCCTCGACGAGGACGGTATACCCGAAAGTGCCGAAGGCAGACTTGAAATTGCAAAGCGTATACTTGACCAGGCAAAGAAGTATGACATTGACAAAAAGGATATAATCTTCGACCCGCTTGCGCTTACTGTAAGTGCTGACAAAAACGCAGCAAAGGAAACCGCACGTGCTGTCGGTCTCATAAAGCGCGAGCTTGGCGCACACACGATACTTGGTGTGTCAAACGTATCGTTCGGTTTGCCGTCGCGTGATTTGATAAACGGCACGTTCTTTGCGCTCACACTTGGTGCCGGACTTTGTGCGGCTATTATGAACCCTTATTCCGTCCAGATGATGAAAACGTACTACACCTACCGTGTGCTGTCTGGATTTGACGATAACTGTGCCGATTATATCGCGTTTTCTGAAACTGTTGCAGAGAGTGTTTCTGTGGCGTCAAATACAAGTACGCCGCGTGATGAATATGCATCCGAGCTTCAGAGAGCGGTTATAAAGGGACTTTGTGAGCAGGCCACTAAACTCACGGCAGAGCTTATAAAGACCACCGAACCGCTTAATATTGTGCAGGAGCAGATAATTCCGGCACTTAATACTGTCGGTGTTGGCTTTGAAAATAAGACCGTGTATCTGCCGCAGCTTTTGATGAGCGCAGAAGCGGCAAAGGCAGCCTTTGAAGTGATAAAGGCGAATATGCCGTCCGATAAGGCGGGTGACAAATGTGCATTCGTTATCGCGACTGTGAAGGGTGACATCCACGATATCGGCAAGAATATCGTAAAGCTCCTTCTCGAAAATTACGGTTTTGCCGTGACCGACCTCGGACGTGATGTTACTCCCGAAGCTGTTGTTGATGCAGTTGTACGCCTGCACGCTCCGCTTGTCGGACTCAGTGCGCTTATGACGACCACCGTTCCTGCGATGGAAGAAACGATAAAGGTACTTCGCAAAGATGCTCCGTGGTGCAAGATAGTCGTTGGTGGCGCGGTACTGAATAAAGAGTATGCAGATGCAATAGGCGCTGACAAGTATGCGAAAGATGCTATGGAAACTGTTAGATATGCAGAAGAAGTGAATGAGGGGATATAAATATAGTGATAAAGGATTTGATTTCGGTAATCATTCCCGTATATAATCGCGAAAAAGTTATTGAGGAATGTATTGACTCTGTTTTTGCGCAAAGCTATCAGAATTTCGAGATCGTTATTGTCGACGACGGCTCAACTGACAGCACGCTTCAGATATGTAAGCGTCTTGCCGAAAAGGACGAGCGCATCAAGCTTTTTGTAGCTGGGCACGGCGGTGTGTCCGCTGCACGAAATATTGCGCTCGATAAGGCAACAGCGAATACATTTTCTTTCTCGACAGTGACGATGTTATTTACCCATTGCTTCTTGAAACGCTTGTTTTGGGAATGAAGGAAAGCGATGCTGGTATATCAGGCACTCGTGTGGCAAACGTGCATGAATCGCGTTGGGAAAAGGTCAGAGAAAGGCTTCAAGAAACGCCCGTGTCAGGGGTAACAAAATACGTTACTAATGATGAAGCGCTCTATTCAATGTTTCACGGCGATTCGCCACTTTCATGTATTGGCGGTACTATGATGAAAAAAGAACTTGTGGGCGACACGAACTTTAGGACTGATCTATTTATCGGTGAAGATTATTATTTTATTTACGAAAATCTTATAAAGGGAACAAATTGTGTGTTTCTGGAGCCAAGATGGTACTATGTCCGCAATCATACCACCAACAGCTCGTGGAACTATACTTTTGACGGATTCATGACTCGCTTCTATAGACGCGTGCTTGTTTGGAAAAAAGAAGAAGCGCTTGGTCGAAAAGAATTTGCAAACATTCAAAAGCGCGATGCGTTCTCACGCTTTACAACTTGCGCTAAACGAAATAGTCCATACAGCGCGGACAGTAAGAAAATGCGCAAGGTGATGAAACGGTACAAGAAAGAAATTTATCCGGCGCTTACGGCAAAGGGGAAAATTTGGTATATTCTTTACATTTATTTCCCTGCAACGTGTGCATCTGTTTCTAAAATAAAGAAAAACCTTTCTGATATTCTAAGAAAGAAGGGGAAGCGTTGATGCTTATGAAAGGCAATTACATACATATTCTTTCGAATTTTTTGAATACACCACTTGATAGCGGAGATGAAATTTTCGCAAAGTTTTCAACACTTCCTGGAGCTGTTGTCGGTGTTGGTGAGAAGTCTTTGCAGAGATTTGTGTATATTCCCGGAAACAGAAAAGACCGGGTAGTACTCTGTGCCCATATTGATACTATTTGGGATAGAGCATATAAAAAGCCTTTTTCAGGCGAGAGAACAGTAATATTCGAAGACGGCATTTTTAAAAGCCATAGTGACGTGTGCGGCATCGGTGCTGACGACCGTGCAGGCTGCGCTATGCTGTGGGAACTTCGTGAGTGCGGTCACAGTATCCTCATAATTGATGGGGAAGAATTTGGGAAGGTTGGTGCGAAGTATCTGAAAAATTCGCATAAAAAGCTCTACCGAGAACTTAACCGTCACCGTTATATGCTTGCGCTTGATTGGAAGGGTACGGACTGCTGTCTGTTTAATCAGGTGGATAATACAAAGAACTTCAAACGGTATATCGAAAAGGACCTTGGGTTCCTTGACAGCAAAACAAATGGCGGCAGTGACTTGCAGATTCTTTGCCGTCGGGTTTGTGGCGCTAATCTCGGAGTTGGTTATTACAGTTGGCACACACCAAAGGAAACGCTCGTCATGACCGAATGGGAGAACACACTTAACAAAGTGAGCGCATTTCTTGAAAATCCGCAGCCGCGATTCCATTCTCGCGTTTTTCCGAGGTATGTTCGTTTGGCAAAGATTTGCGCCAATAAAGCGCTTCGCATTCTGAAGCTGAAAAAGTGATACCCAATAAATTAACCGCCGCACTTATGTGCGGCGGTCGTGTTTATTTTACAGAGTAAAGTATCTCGGCAAGCGCCTTATAGGCATCTGCAAATCTACTGTTCGGCTTGTTGTGAAAAAGCTCTTTGTCAAGATAGTAAACTCGGTCTTCTTTGACGGCACTAAGGCTTTTCCATACGGGATTTTCGCCGTATTCGGCTTCAACGTGTGCTCGTGCTGCCTTTATGCCTGCGTGACACTGTACCAGAATTATATCGGGGTCAGCCGCGTAAACAGCCTCGAGATTTATTGGGATACGCTCCGCATTCCTATAACCATATGCGATATTGGTAGCCCCAAGCAACTCTATCATACCGCCGATTACGGTCGACGGGGTGTTTGCCTGCAGCGTTTCTGTGCCAGAGAACATACAGAATACTGTGGGGGCGGCATCGGTGTTGATGCGGCTAAGAATTGCCGTAACCTCATCGAGTGAGGTGAGAGCTACACTTTCCCACAAATCCGCTCTGGCGTTCAAATGACAGAATACCTTGAACCATTTGAGATAGTCCGAGAAGTCATTGTATTCAGCGGCGATGACAGGTATATCAGCTATATTCGCGGCGGAGCGTATTGTTTCGTATCCGTCCATAGCCGTGGAACAGATTATAAGGTCTGGGGAGAGGGAAACAATTTTTTCTATGTCCCATTTTTTGCTTACTGCCGAAGTTGAAACAACCGTCATACCTTCGTCCTTCGTAATATCGCGCCCGATATACTCGGTGTAGAGCGACACGGATGAGTTTGCCCCGATACAGCCCACGGCAGAACCACCTGCTTCATACCAAAGCGTAGCAAGGCTGGGGTAAAGAATGACGACACGCTTAGGGTTTTTCTTGACTGTAAGCCTTTCGCGTCCAGAAGCATCGGTGAGGGTAACGCTGTCTGTATTCACCTTGACCTCGTTGGCCTTATTTAAAAAGTCGGAGTTCGGTATACCAGAATGTGCGTTACTGTTTGCGCAGGAAGATAGAACGATAAATAGGATTAAAACGCAAGATAAGAGGAAAATGAAACGTTTCACTGTGCCACTCCTTTCGTCTTGGAGTTTGCGATGAAATAAGGGCAGTTATGCTCTGTGTCGGTGAATACCGCTGCATCTATGCGGAAGATATGAGCGAGATTTTCGCTTGTTACGACTTCTTTGGGACTGCCGCAAACTGCCACTTCGCCGTCCTTTATCGCACAGATAAAGTCAGCGAAGCGCGCCGCAGCGTTAATATCGTGGAGTACGGTCAGCACTGTCGTACCGAGTTTACGCGAGAGCTTTTTAATAAGCTCCATTACCTCAAGCTGATAGCCGACGTCAAGGTGTGTTGTAGGCTCATCGAGTATAAGGATATTCGCGCCTTGCGCAACAGCCATGCCTATACGCGCACGCTGCGCTTCGCCGCCCGAAAGGGAAGAATATGGGCGGTTCTTAAGTGCAGTAAGTCCTGTGAGCGCGAGAGCGTTTTCGATAGCGGTGATATCTGCATTGTCAAGCCCTCGTGCGAATTTACGGTGTGGATACCGACCGAGTGACACGAGCGAATAAACGGTAGTGTCAGGCGGTACGCTGTGTGACTGCCCGAGGTAGGCTATTTCTTTAGAAAGATGCTTTCTTGAATATTCCCAGAGCAGTTTGTTGTCAAAAATTACATTTCCTTCGATGACAATACTTTTGTCAAATACAGTTTTTAGAAGCGTTGATTTACCTGAACCGTTTTCTCCGATGATGGCGGTTACTTTGCCAATGGGAACATCGAGAGTGAGCTTTTTGAGTATGGATTTTTTGCCGTATCCGGCGGTGATGTTTTCAAATCCGAAGTACATTATCTGCTCTCCTTTCCGCGCTTGTGTAAGAGCCACAGGAAGAATGGAGCACCGATGAGCGAGAGTATTATGCCGACGGGTATTTCTCCGGGTGGCATAAGTATACGCCCGAGTGTGTCGCAGAGTGTGACGAGTGCGAAGCCGAGAAGTGCCGAGGCAGGGAATAGGTACTTATAGTTCGAACTGACGATAAGCCTTGCAACGTGCGGTACGATAAGTCCGACGAATGTGATAAGTCCTGCCGCAGAAACAGCCGCACCTGCAAGCAGAGAAGAAACTATAATTAAAAATAAACGGAAACCCTCAACGCGAAGTCCGAGAGAGTGTGCACTTTCGTCACCGAGCATAAGCACGTTCATTTTAGTGGGAAGAAACGCGCATATTACAGCGCCTGTCACGGCAAAGGGAAGAAGCGTAAAAAAGTCGTTCCAAACAGCGCCCGTAAGTCCGCCAACAAGAAAGCCGGACACATTACCAAGCGAGTTTTCAAACACGGTTTTTATTATGTCGTTGAACGCTCCGAAAAGCGCGGACACGGCCATACCCGACAGTATCATTTTAACGGGACTTACGCCTCTTTCATATGCGAGAAGGTATATGAGAAGCGTTGTTGCAAGTGCGCCGAGTATTGAGCCAAGCGGCAGTAAATACGAATATGCCGGAAATACGGCGAGAGTTAGGTATCCCACGAAGCTCGCGCCAGAGGTAACGCCGACGGTTGACGGAGAGGCAAGCGTATTTCTCATAACCCCTTGCAGAATACATCCCGAGAGCGAAAGGCATAATCCGACAAGACCGCCCGTGAGTGCGCGCGGAAGACGAAGCCCGTATATAAGTAAACGCTCGGGACTTCCGTCATCAACGAACAGCGCTTTTATTATTTGATTTAATGAGAAGTGTACGCTTCCAACGCAAATTGCCGCCCAAAGCGATACTATGCATACACCGCCGAGTGCGGCTATGAAAAGGGTGCATTTAGTCGATTTTTTCACGGTTTTTTCCTTTCTCCGATTGTAAAGTGCTTTGATAATTGTATCATTATTTTGTGCTATTGTCAATATGAGCACGTTCCCGAAATTATTTTCTAAAAGCCTATTGACAAACAGCAAAAAAGGTGGTACACTTAATAAAGTAAACCGTTGAAGCGGAGATAAAGTCAAAACAGGACGGCACAGAGAGCCTGCGATGCTGGGATGCGGGCGCGATACCGTTTGGCAAATGGACCGCTGAGGGAGTGAACCAAAGGCACTCGCCGAGTATTTCACTACGTTTTGCCTACGTTAGTGGCAAAGGGTATTATAGTACCCGAGAGAGTGCGCGAACTTGCGCAAATCAAGGTGGCACCGCGGATAAGAGGCTTATTCGTCCTTGACAGAGATTACTTCTGTCGAGGAATTTTTTGTTTTGAGAGGAATAGGCAAGTGGTACTTCTGACAAAGCGATGGCGACTGTCACTTTTGCGCTTACATTAATACATACATTTGAAAGGAACATAGATCATGAAACTTGGAAATGTTGATTTTGAAACATATTTTAATAATTACCCGGATAAGAACGGATATTTCGGTAAATATGGTGGCGTTTATATTGAGGAAAAATTAAAGGACGCTATGGCAGAGATTACGCAGGCTTACTATTCGATATGCCAGTCTAGAAAGTTTATTGCGGAGCTTCGCAGAATAAGAAAAGAATTTCAGGGCAGACCTACCCCTGTGTCGCACCTCGAACGCCTTTCCGATGCTCTTGGGGGCAGAGTACAGCTTTATGCAAAACGTGAGGACCTTAATCACTCCGGTGCGCATAAGCTCAATCACTGTATGGGTGAGGCGCTTCTTGCAAAGTATATGGGCAAGAAGAAGGTAATCGCAGAAACCGGTGCCGGGCAGCACGGCGTTGCACTTGCAACCGCGGCAGCTTATTTTGGACTTAAGTGCGACATCTATATGGGTTCTGTCGACATAAAGAAGCAGGCACCCAACGTTGCGCGTATGAAGATACTAGGCGCAAACGTTATTGAGGTGACTCACGGACTTGCAACTCTCAAAGAAGCTGTTGACGCAGCTTTTGAAGCGTACAGTAAGGAGTACAAGGATAGTATTTACTGCATCGGCTCGGTTCTCGGACCGCACCCGTTCCCGATGATGGTGCGCGACTTCCAGAGCGTTGTGGGTATTGAGGCAAGGGAACAGTTTATAGATATGACCGGCCATCTTCCGAGCGCGATTGTCGCTTGTGTGGGCGGCGGTTCGAACGCGGCAGGCCTTTTCGCAGGATTTTTAAACGACCCCGTTGATATTTACGGTATCGAGCCTCTTGGCAGAGGCCCGAAGCTCGGCGATCATGCGGCAAGCCTTAAGTATGGTACCGAGGGTATTATGCACGGATTTAACAGCATAATGCTCAAGGACGAAAACGGCGATCCCGCTCCCGTTTACTCGGTTGCGAGCGGTCTTGATTATCCTTCGTCCGGTCCCGAGCACGCATTCCTTCAGGAGATTGGCAGAGTTAGGTACGATGTTATCGACGACGAGGAAACCATCGACGCATTCTTTAAGCTTGCACGTATGGAAGGTATCATCCCCGCTATCGAAAGCTCGCACGCCGTTGCATACGGTATGAAGCTTGCGAAGACTATGGAGCACGGCTCGGTGCTTATCAATCTCTCCGGCCGCGGCGACAAAGATATGGACTACATTCTCGAAAATTACGGCATCAGATAAAATAAAAGTACGGCGCGAATCAGAACGATTCGCGCCGTGTTTTTTAATATGTTGCTAATTCTATCTCAATATCACCGGTGCTTGTGGTTATCTCGCATATTCCGCCGCTCGTTTTTGGGACGCTTATCTTGCCTGTTGAAGTAGATGTGTAGAATGTTTTGCCGGAATGAAGAGTTCCGCGAACGTCGCCGGTGCTTGTTTTGACTGATATCGTTCCTGCATCGGAGTTTTCGAACAGTACATCGCCTGTGTTTCTGTGTATGAGCATAGTATTCTCGACGTATACGCTAGTCAAGCATATTTTACCCGTAGTGCCTTTTGACGCAAGATCTTTGCACGTTATATTGGAGAGATTTGTTTTACCGGTGGTGACTTTTACGTTTACACCACCCTCGCAGTCTACTGACGAAACGGTTATTTTTCCCGTTGAAGCAGCAAGCTCGAGTGAGCCGGTAGATATATCTCGAACATCAATATTTCCAGTGCTCGTCTTTATTTTGATACCCTCTGTGGCAGAGGCGCGGTTTTCAACGTCGCCCGTGCTTACGGTGATGTCGATACTGTTAAAACTGAAATTTTCGGGTATTACGATATCTCCCGTGCTTTCTTTTATATTAAGTGCTTCGTATACGCCCTCTGGAAGATAAACGGTTATTTTCGTATTCCCGAGGTTTATACCGATATACTCATACCATTTTCTCGTGTCGCTCAGTTCAATTGTTAATTCACCGTCTTTCACAGTGACCGAATGTTTGATATTCTCCTGCTCACGGCAGATAACAGTGGCTGCTGTGCCGTCAGAAGGGAAGAATACAATATCCGCTGTGTCGGTGATTATAGATATGTTTTTATAGTTTTCGTTGATTTCATATTTATTTGTTTCGAACTTAGGCGTTGAAAGTTTTGTAAAATCCCATTTGAGAGCCATCATCGCACCTCCGAAAATTATACAGCCTGCAAGTACAAGCACAGCTGCTGTGATAAGCCAGATTTTTGTTTTGGTGTTCATTATTCCGCCTCCTTTTGGGTAGAACGGTTCTTTATACTAAGTGAAATCTTTTTAGTGAGCAGGGCTGTGCCAACTGTTGCCGTCTTACATCCGTAGAACATTAAGATTGACAGTCCCATGCACACGATACCAACGCCTATTATAGCAATACCCGAAAGAATATTACCGCTAAACATATAGCCAACAGCGCACACAATGGCGCCAAAAGCACCGCCTACAAGCGAGCCAAACGCTGCCCACATAGAAATTATCACTGCCCACAGTGAAACGTAAAGGGAGAGAATTACTGCAAATGACGCTATAAGCAGGGAAAACCATACGGGTGAGCCTAAAATAAGTAACACTATCGCAAATGCGGAGAGCTTACGTTTGTGTTTTGGAGCTTTCTCTGCCGATTTTTGCGGAATATCTTCGAGTATTTGCTCAGCTATACTTTCGGGCGTACCAAGCTCTGCCACGGCTTCTTCTTCGCCCATGCCTGCTTCAACACGCTCGTCTATCATTTCGGTATAGTAGTCAAGCGAGCGCTTCGCATCACTTCTGGGTAACGCATTCAAAAGCTCGTCGAGCCTATAAATGAATTCACTCTTCTTCACCTAAATCACTCTCCTTCATCACAAATTTGTATATCGAAAGCATTTCGTCCCAATCCTCTTTGAACTGTTCTATCCTTGAAAGCCCAAACTCTGTTATATGATAATACTTTCGCAGTCTGCCGTTGTATTCCCCACTTCGTACCGAGATAAGTTCTGCTGCTTCAAGCCGGCGCAGGATAGGGTACAGCGTGGACTCGGATATTTCAAGATACGGCCTTATATCCTGAATTATTTTATATCCGTAGGTGTCGCCGTCTTTGATTGCCGCAAGCACGCAAACATCGAGAAGCCCTCTTTTAAGTTGTATATCCATAGAGAATACCCCCTTATGCATAATACTATATCACGCATAGTATTCGTTTGTCAAGTGGTTTTGCTAAAAAAGCTGTGCGGAATTTATCCGCACAGCTTTATCTTATTGCTCTGTTTACTGCCGAGATGAGTGCGTTTATGGACGAAGCGATAATGTCGTCGTGTATACCAACGCCCCATACGCGTTTGTCGCCGCATGCGATACTTAAGTAAGTGACTGCTTTTGCGGAGGAACCCTTGGTTAAAGCGTGCTCCTCGTAAGTCATATCGGAGAAGGATATGCCAAGACCACCGCGAAGTGCATTGGCAAATGCGTCGAGTCGTCCGTTACCTTCCTCGATAAGTTCCCGGCTTTCGCCGTTCACACGTACGCTTGCGTTAACTTCCATTTTATCTCGACGTGTGAAATGGTAGTCGACAAGCTCTATGGGCGACGAAGCATTTACGTATTCACCAAGGAATAGATCCAGTACCTGCTCGGGAGTGAGCTCACCGTGCACGCTGTCTGACACAGCTTTTATCGTGTAGCCAACATCTTCGCGCATAGGCTTTGGAAGGGCATAGCCGAAATTGTGTTCAAGCAAATAGCCGATACCGCCTTTGCCCGATTGGGAGTTTATGCGTATAACGTCAGTTTCGTATGCGCGGCCGATATCTTTGGGGTCAATCGGCAGATAGGGAACGGACCACGTTTCATCGGAATGCTTTTTGCGCCATTTCATACCCTTCGCGATAGCGTCTTGATGTGAGCCGGAGAATGCGGCAAAAACGAGCTTGCCCGAGTAAGGCTGACGCTCGGATATCTGCATACGTGTCACACGTTCGTATGTTTCGGCGATTTTCGGTATATCCGAAAAATCAAGTCCCGGTTCAATACCCTGAGCGTACATATTTAAGGCGAGAGTTACGATATCCGCATTGCCCGTGCGCTCACCATTGCCGAAAAGAGTGCCTTCAACGCGGTCAGCACCGGCGAGAAGTCCAAGCTCTGTATCCGCAATAGCACAGCCTCGGTCATTATGTGAGTGAATCGAAACTTCAACGGCATCACGGTATTTTAAATTATCGCAAATAAATTCCACCTGATTTGCAAAAACGTGCGGTGCGGAAAGCTCCACTGTGCCGGGCAGATTTATAATCGCTTTTTTGTCTGGTGTTGGCTGCCATATATCGAGTACTGCGTTGCAAACATCAAGCGCAAACTGAGGCTCTGTACCTGTGAAAGACTCGGGCGAATACTCGAAGCGGCAATCAATGCCTGATGCCTCTGACATTTCTTTTATAAGGCGCGCGCCGTCTGTAGCGATTTTGAGGATTTCCTCTTTCGTACCGCGGAAGACCTGTTCACGCTGTGCCACGGACGTGGAATTGTAAAGATGTACGATAGCGTTTTTGGCGCCCTTAAGCGCGGCGAACGTCTTTTTTATGATATGCTCGCGACTTTGCGTGAGCACCTGAACAGTTACATTATCGGGAATGAGATTTTTCTTGATAAGCGTGCGAAGAAATTTATACTCGGTTTCCGATGCGGCAGGAAAGCCGATTTCGATTTCCTCAAAGCCGATGTCCGTAAGAAGTTTGAAAAATTCTAACTTCTCTTCAAGGCTCATTGGTATCATTAGTGACTGATTTCCGTCGCGAAGGTCTACAGAGCACCACTTAGGTGCTTTTTCTATGTGAGTTTTTGTCACCCAACGCGCCTGATAGCTTGGGGCAGGAAAAAACTGTGTTGAATATTTTTTATTGTCTGTCACTGTCTTGTCCTCGACCTTACATAACATTCGCGCCGCGTTCGAGAGCGACTACACCCGTACGGCAGATTTCTGTAATCCCGAGCGGCTTCATTACCTCAATAAACGCGTTTATCTTGCTCGGCTCACCCGTTACCTCAACGCAGAACATATCAGTTGTGTAGTCGATAATCTTTGCGCGGTAAATTTCCGATGCGGCGATTACCTCACTGCGGTTTTCAGGGGTGTTTCTGACCTTTATGAGCATAAGCTCGCGCTCGACGGTGTTTTCATCGGGCAGGAGAAGCACCTTCTTTACGTTAACGAGCTTGCGAAGCTGATTTATAAGCTGTTCGCGCAGAAAATCGTCACCGCGTACCGTGATAGTGATACGCGAGAAGTTCGGGTCATCGGTCTCACCAACTGTCAAGGAGTCAATGTTGAAGCCCTTGCGCATAAACATGCCCGATACGCGCGCAAGAACGCCGTATTTATTTTCAACGTACACAGCTATTACAAATCTTTTCATTCCTTAGTTTCCTTTTCAGTTTCAGTAATTATATCGTCGATAGAACCGCCTGGGGGAAGCATCGGTAAAACTACCTCGTCAATGCTTATTTTCGCATCGATGAGATACGGCCCACAGTGGGTAAGCGACGCTTCAAAAGCCGATTTGAACTCGCTAACGCTCGTTACGCGCTCTGCCTTTGCGCCGTATGCTTCGGCGAGCTTTACGAAGTCGGTCTTCCGCTCAAGTATTGTGGACGAGTAGCGCTTTTCGTTAAAGAGTGTCTGCCATTGGCGCACCATTCCTAGCGCGCCGTTGTTGAAGAGTACTATGGTTATTGGAAGGTTACACGATACTGCTGTGGCAATCTCGTTTGAGTTCATAGCGAAGCTTCCGTCGCCCGTTATGAGGATTACGCGTTCGCCGCTCGCAACTGCAGCACCGATTGCTGCTCCAAGACCGTAGCCCATTGTACCAAGTCCACCGCTTGTGAGTAAACGGCGAGTACGCTCGAATTTAGCGTATTGCGCGGTCCACATCTGATGCTGACCGACATCTGTGGCAATTATGGTTTCGGGCGATTTTTCGGCGTTTATTACGTCGAAAATACGGCGAGGTGTAAGAACACCTTGTGCGGCTGTATCAACTGTTTTTGCAATCTTCCTGCCGCCTTCGCGAAGCTTTTCTATGCGCGTCGACCATTCTGGGTGCTTTGCTTCTCCAACAAGCGCGAGTATGCGCTCTGAGGCATCCTTGAGGTCGCCGACGATACCCACGTCTACGATGACGTTTTTGTTGATTTCCGAAATGTCTGCATCTATCTGAATTATCTTGGTGCCTTTTGCGTACTTCGATTTGTCGCCCGTTGCACGGTCGGAAAATCGCACGCCAAGACCTATTATTAAATCGGCTTCCTTGTTCGCCATGGACGAAGCGTATCTTCCATGCATACCCTGCATACCGAGAAAACGTTTACAGCTATTTGGCAGTGCGGAGATACCCATAAGCGAACATCCGACGTACGCATCTATCTTTTCAGCGAGCGCTTTTACCGTGCCGGAAAGGCCTGCGCCGAGTGCGCCGCCGCCGATGTAGATGTACGGGCGCTTTGCCGCATTTATAAGCGCGACTGCCTTTTCGATGTCTGTATCTTCCGCTATGGGACAGGGAATAGACTCAACCGGCTCTGCCGGAACAAACTCGCATTCTGCCGCTTGAATGTCCGCGGGGATATCTACGAGTACTGGTCCCGGTCTGCCTGATTTGGCTATACGGAACGCCTCGCGGATAGTGTCAGCAAGCTCGTTTACGTCTGTGACAAAATAATTGTGCTTGGTTATGGGCATGGTTACGCCCGTGATGTTTATTTCTTGGAAGCTGTCTTTGCCTATCTCTGAGGTGGGCACATTGCCCGTAATAGCAACCATTGGTACGGAGTCTAGCATTGCCGTAGCGATACCCGTTACAAGATTGGTTGCGCCGGGGCCTGATGTGGCGATGACTACGCCGACCTTACCAGTTGCGCGCGAATAGCCGTCTGCGGCGTGGGACGCCCCCTGCTCGTGTGCGGTGAGAATGTGGTTTATCTTATCTTGCGATTTGTAAAGCTCGTCGTAAATGCCGAGTACCGCACCGCCGGGATAACCGAAAACATCGGTGACACCTTGCTCCACGAGCGTTTTTATTACTATTTGTGAGCCGGAAAAAAGCTCATTTTTGCGCCGTGCCATAATACCCCTCCGCATGAAAAGCTTAATAAAATATTTACAAATATTGTACCATAACATTATAGTACTGTCAAGCGAGGGTGGTAGGTTTTACAATTTATTCACATAAAACGGCGTGTTTTGCCGCTTAAAAGGACTTGAAAGTTTGCGTTTGCTATGGTATAATACCATTAACATAATAACAACGGAGGAACACATTATGGCACTTGAAAGAAAAGACGTCGCCGAAAATTTAAAGTGGCGAGTCGAGGACATTTTTGAAACTCCCGAGGCTTGGGAAAAAACTTATGCAAAGCTAGAAAAGGAACTCGATTTCAAGAAGTATGAGGGCAAGCTTTCCGATGCCGACACGCTTTTTGAATGCTTCACAAAGCTTGGCGAAATTGAGCTTGATTTAAACAAACTGGCCGTGTACGCGTTTATGCGCCACGATGAGGATACGCGCGACTCAACTTACACTGCGCTTCTCTCGCGCGTTAACACCATTGAGATGAAGCTGTCGGGCAACGTTGCGTTTATTACTCCCGAACTCACTTCGCTTCCTACCGAAACGCTCGAGGCGTTTGCGGCTGACCCGAAATTCTCGGAGTATGATTACACTATCCGCAAAATAATCGCGCAGAAGCCGCACGTTCTCTCTCTCGAAACCGAGCAGATTCTCTCGCAGGAAAGCCGAGTTTTCGACGTGCCGCGCCAGGTATTTTCGATGATTGACAACGCCGATTTTCCGTACCCGACGATAACCGTTGATGGCAAGAAAGTAACCCTTACTCACGGTTCGTACGGTCTCATGCTCGCATCTCCGAACAGACGTGTTCGCAAGGCTGCGTTCAAGGCTTATTACAAGGCTTACATCGGTCTTATCAACACGATAACCGCCGCCTATGTCGGCAATGTTGACAAGGACGTTTTCCTTGCGCGTGCACGCAAGCACGACTCCTGCCTTGCAAAGGCAATGCACGCCGAGGACGTTGACATAAAGGTTTATGAAAACCTTCTCGAAAGCGTTAATGCAAACCTTCACCTGATGCACCGTTACTTCAAGAACCGCAAGCGTATTCTCGGCTACAAAGAGCTTCATATGTACGACGTTTACGCATCTCTTGTTGAAAACGCCGAGATAAAGGTGGACTACGAAGAAGCGTATAAAATCGTTATGCAAGGCTTAAAGCCGCTCGGTAAGGAATACGCAAAACTTCTTCGTGAGGCTCACGATAAGCGTTGGATCGATGTTTGCGAAACTGCAGGCAAGCGCAGCGGCGCGTACAGCATCAGCGTTCACGGTCTCAAGCATCCATACGTGCTTCTCAACTATCAGCCTACCACGCACAATGTTTTCACTATCGCACATGAGCTTGGTCACGCTATGCACTCCTATTTCTCACAGCGTACACAACCGCAGGAAAAATCGGGCTACAAGATCTTCGTTGCAGAGGTTGCAAGTACCGTAAACGAAATTCTTCTCATAAAGCACCTTCTCGCGACTACCGACGACGTGAAGCTAAAGAAGTATCTGCTTTCCTATTATATGGACACTCTCAAGGGTACTCTTTTCCGTCAGACACAGTTCGCGGAGTTTGAGTATATCTCGCACGATATGGCAGAGAAGGGTAAGCCACTTACCAAAGATGCTCTCAACGAGATTTATCTCGAGCTTAACAAGAAGTATTACGGCCCTCACGTTGTTTCCGATCCCGAGATCGCATACGAGTGGGCGCGTATACCGCATCTCTACCGCGGCTTCTACGTTTATAAGTATGCGACGGGTATTATTTCCGCGGTGTCTATCGCAGAGCGAATTCTCTCCGAAGGTCAGTCGGCAGTTGACGATTACTTCAAGTTCCTTTCGTCCGGCGGCAGTGACAGCCCTGTTGAGCTTCTTAAGCTCGCAGGCGTTGACCTTACGGGGAAGGACGCTTTTGTGGCTTGTATGAAGTCGTTTGAAAACGCACTTATCGAATTTGAGGCACTTGACTAAAATTCATTTTCCCACCCGTTTTTTCACGGGTGGGATTTTTGTACATCGTATGAGTTAAAGAGTCTGCCTAAGTAAGGAAGCCATGAAAACGGCAACCATAAGCAAAGTATGAAATTTGACATTTAAGCACTTTGATGCTGTATTTCTACAAACGTCATGCTATTATACAATGGGACGCTTATATCTGTATGACTCGGTGTTAAAAGTTTTTCAATTTAACACTAAAAGCTTTTTGGCATCGTGCATTTTGCATAATTTAAAATTGAATTTTTGGGCAAAACGACAAAACTGTTTGAAATGAGAAAAAACGTCGAAAATTAGATTGATTTTTTTGGCAAGATTTGATATAATATTGCTGTAAAAATACGGCGATGCCGTAAATATAAAGAAAGTGAGAAAACACTTATGAGAAAAATAAGACTTCTTTCGATGCTTTTAGCTGTTGCACTTGTTTTCACAAGTCTTCCGCTGATGGCAACCGCTGTAGCAGCAGATGAGCCTGCTGCAATGGCAAAAGGCGATAAGATTGTTATCCCGAACACTGCAGACAACTGGACGGGTATAGCTGCTTATGACGACTCCTACGCTTCGGCTTGGATTCGTGATGGCGGTTATCCAACATTCGATATTCAACTCTACGCGCCCGGATCGTCTACAAATCTTGTTGCTGCAGACACTAAGTATGTTGCAAAGATAGCTGTTCGAACCGCTGATGCTGAGTTCGCAGCAGGTAAGGCAGCAAGTGCTATTTCCGAAGACTGCGTATTCTTTATGGTACACTGGCGCGGTTGGGGTGGCGGATATCTCGCTCAGAATTACTTCTATGCGAACGATCTGACATCCAACTTCACGGAATACAGCATTGAATTTACTGTTCCCGCTAGTACCACTGATACTTGGGCACTTCGCCTTAACACCAATGGCGGAAGCGGTTCCATGTATTCGCCTGTTGGTGTTGGTGGAATCATTGTTTACGAGGCTTCTAACCCCAGTAACGTAATTTACTCTTGGGGTCAGTACTCTGCAGATCCTGCAAATAAGGATTGGAGTGAAATTGCATACCACGGTCAGGAATATCACAAGAATGTTTACCTCGGTGCTGATGTAGTTGCTGATACCACCGCAACTTACGACGTTGAAGATGTTACTCTTCTCCCCGGTGTATATCAGTTTACCGGTAAATTCGCTGCAAATGCAGGTAATATTGCACTCTCTGCAAAGGTTAATGACGTTCTTATGAATGTTGGTGCAACTACCGCTGATGTGGCTACTGTTGACACAACTGCAACAGAGCTTACTTACACCATTACTCTTGATGCGGAAACAACTCTCTCGAGCCTTGGTCTTGCTTGGACTAATACCGGCGCAACCAGACTTATTGTCTCCGATCTTGCTTTTAAGTGCGTTGAACTTATCGGTGCGTCTGAACCTAACTCAAACATCCTGCGCGGTACTGCTATTGCAAGCAACACCAGCGTTGCATTTTGGAGCAGCGAAGACGGTGTAGTTAACTTCAACGAGGATAAGTGGTTTAATTATCCTACCTTCGGTAGCGGTTATATATACGTTCCTTTTGATGCGCAGTTTACCGACGCAGATGATCGGGCTACTGCAACTTATACGGCATATGTTACCATGAAGTATAACGGCGCGGAAAACACAACCGTTAATATGCTGTACAGACACGGTTGTTCCGGAATGGAGCGTTACTTCGATGTAACTACCGATTGGGCAGAGTATAAAATTGAAACCGGCGACCTTTGGGATGAAGGTAATGCTAGACCTTGGGGTACTGAAGAAAATAACAATACTTTCTTCCTCAGACCTACTTCCGGTACCGCAGACATTGACTTCAAGGGCATCAAGATTGTAAAGAATGCCGGCACTCCTAACGAAACCGTTGTTTATGCTTGCGGCATGTACGCAGAAAATGATTTCTCTCCTATTGCCTATGATGGCAATCCCACCGCATCTTTTTGCGACGTTTCAGCACTTCTTCTTACTCCCGATGCAGACGGCTCCGTATTTGCATACGATGCTTCTTCCAAGAACATTGAGCTTGCTCCCGGCAAGTACATTGTCAGCGGTAATTTCGCGGTTGCTAGCGGTGAACAGACCGTTCAGCTTGGCGCATACACTGCTGATGGCGCTGTCGGCGTAATCGGCGACGAGTTTACCGTTGGTACTGATTATACTCCCGTAACCGTTGAGATTGAAGTTGAAGCAGCTACCATCCTTTCCGATATCTCCGTTATCCTCGGCGCTGACGTTGCTGTTAACGTAAGAGACCTCAGCATTGTGAAGAAGAGCGCCGACTTCAACATGCCTAACGTTGGTCTTCTCATGGCTCTCCTTATTAGAAGAAATAATGAGCCCAAGTTTGAATACACCAACCTCATTTCTTATGCTTTAGAGGATGTTGGTACAGAATATTGGATCGTTCCCGGCGCTGCTACCCTTACTGCTAAGGAAGCAGACGGTATTGAGTACATCGCTATGGAAGGTATCGACAAGAACTACGAGACCTTCGAATACATTCCCGGCGAGACGCTTGAACCTGGTACCTATAAGCTTACCGGTATCATCCGTACCTCTCGCGCAGGCGAAACTTCGCAGAACCGCGTATTCCTCGGCGACACCAAGCTTGGTTCTATTGAAACAACCAATAACTGGGCTACATTTGACTACACCATAACGCTCACTCAAGAAACTGAGCTTGCAATTAAGTTCAATGGTGACGCTGATCCAGTGTTCAACAAGAATTTCGACGTTGCAAGACTTGTTCTCATCAACCTCAATGAGGATCCGAGCTATGTAACTCCAGATTCCGGAGAGCAGGTAGAGCCTGAAGTTAAGGTTGAGTACGTTGACAACGGCAACGAAGAGGTAGTTCTCAAGTCCGTTGAAGGTTCTATCGCATCCGAGATATTCAACGATGTTGGTACTGGCAAGTGGGCTATCTCAGATCAGGATCTCACAGTTAAGAGCCAGGGTGGCAACCTCTATCTCGCAATGAGAAATATTACCCTCAACTACGTAGGCTTCACCTACAGCACTGGTGTAACTCTCGAACCTGGTACTTATTACATCTCCTGCCAGATGCGTACTGCTATTAAGGATGATTCTACTATGGTTCGTATACAGGCTAACGAGAATGTTGTTAAGCTCGATTGGATTACCAATGAATGGACTACCTTTGCAGGTAATTTCACTGTAGACGCAAATGAGGAGCTTGTTATCAAGTTCTTCGGCGGTCCCGAGCCAACTTTCATCAATGATTACGACGTTACTGACATCGTAGTTGTAAAGGTTGACTGATTTTCATAAATCAATTACACCGCACGGCAAACGCCGTGCGGTGCTTTTGTTTAGTAACCACGTGATATTCGTGGCGTTTTTGATACAAGAAAGCGCCGCGTAAAACGCGGCGCTTTCTTACCTGTTTATTCGGTGGTGTAGTTGTCAAAATAACCCTGAATGAATACTATAGGCGTACCCTTGTCGCCTGAACCGGAAGTAAGGTCGCAGAGCGAACCTATAAGGTCGGTGAGCTGACGTGGCGTTGTGCCCTCGGATGCCATCTTTCCAACGAGATTGTCGTCTTTTTCGGTGATCTTAGACTTGATCGCTTCCTTAAGAGCATCGCCCGAAAGATCTGCGAAATCATTGTCTGCGAGGTACTTGAGCTTAAGCTCGTTGGGAGTACCCTCAAGACCGCTAGTGTATGCAGGTGCTACAACCGGGTCTGCAAGCTCCCATATCTTACCGACGGGATCCTTGAATGCTCCGTCGCCGTAAACCATAACCTCAATAGTCTTGCCGGTTGCATCGTAAAGTTTCTTCTGGATAGCTTCAACAACAGGCTGACAATCGCGAGGGAAGAGCTTAACCTGATCTTCAGTTGCCTTGTTGGAACCGAGAAGACCGTAGTCTGCGTTGAACCCACTGCCGTTAATGGGCGCGGTCATAATGTCATCAAGACCGAGAACTATTTCGCCGCCTGCTGCTTTGAGAATACGCTTTGTGCGCGCGCGCGAATGGATGTCGCAGCAGAGCACGTTCTTTGTGTAGTCAAGTATCGCTCTTGGATTGTTAGCGAAGATAATCTCGCAATCTGCACCGCAATCGCGGATAAGATTCTCGTAGTATTCAACATAGTCAACACCCGTGAATCTGTGCTTTTCGTATCCGAAAAGTTCGCGGTATTTCTTAAGATCAAGTACATCTTTGTAAGGATCAATACCCTTTTCATCAAGTGCATCGAGAGAAACGAGGTGGTTACCAACTTCGTCGGACGGGTAGGAGAGCATAAGAACTATCTTCTTTGCGCCCTTAGCGATACCGCGCAGACAAATAGCGAAACGGTTACGGCTGAGAATGGGGAAGATAACACCAACGGTGTCTGTGCCGAATTTTGCTTTAATATCTGCTGCGATGTCGTCAACAGATGCGTAGTTGCCCTGTGCTCTTGCAACGACCGCCTCGGTCATAGCCACGATATCACGGTCGTGAAATTCAAATCCGGCATCCTTTTTGGCTTCGAGAACAGACGAAGCTACAATCTCCACGATATCGTCACCGCTCCTGATGATAGGTGCTCTGACACCACGGGATACTGTGCCAATCATACGACTCATAATTTTATTACTCCTTTAATATGACTGTTAAGCTTGATGAACTTTTTTATTCACCATAATCATACCAATTATATATTGTATCACATTACGCGTTTTTTTTCAATAGGTTATATAAATTTTCTCCTAAAAACTATTGAAAAATTTTCGGCGTGCATAGGACTGTTTTTATAAAAAATGCTAAAAAATGACAAATGACGCTAAAAATCAAAAATTGCTATTGAAATTTGTATTAACATATGTTATAATATTATCCGTGATAATATTCACTTAAGTGATAGCATATATTAAGGAGTGTTAAGTTATGAAAAAGCTTTATGAAGGAAAGACCAAGGACGTTTATTCTCTCGATAACGGCAATGTTCTTCTTAAATTTAAGGACGATTGCACCGGCAAAGATGGCGTGTTCGATCCCGGTGAAAATGCGGTAGGACTTACTATCGAGGGTATTGGCAAGGCTAATCTTATTTCTTCCGTACACTACTTTGAGCTTCTCAAGAAGGCTGGAATCAAGACTCACTACGTGAGCGCAAATATTGACGACGCTACCATGGAAGTTCTCCCTGCAGAGTGCTTCGGCAAGGCACAGGGCGGTAACGGACTTGAGGTTATCTGCCGTCTTGTTGCAACCGGCAGCTTTGTTCGCAGATACGGCGAGTATATCAAGGATGGTACACCTCTCGAGGGCGGTTATGTTGAGTGCACTTTTAAGAACGACGAGAAGGGCGATCCGCTTGTTACCGGCGAAGGACTTGCAGCTCTTGGCGTTATGACTCCAGCTATGTTCGAGTCTATGAAGGAGCAGACACTCAAAATCACCAAGATCGTTGCTGACGACCTTAAGAGCATCGGACTTGATCTTTGGGATATCAAGTTTGAGTTTGGTTACAACAACGGTGAGGTTATTCTCATCGACGAGATTGCATCTGGTAACATGAGAGTTTACAAGGACGGCAAGATTGTTGAGCCGATTGAGCTTACCAAGATGATCAACAACAGATAAATTACTTTAAATCTCCGCCGCATTTCGGCGGAGATTTATTTGCAAAAGGAGATATGCCATGAGCCGCAAAGAATCGCGATTTTGCGAACTTAAAACACCTTTTGAAAATGGAAAAGCCAATGCGTGGAGTGTTTATCCCAGACCGCAAATGGTACGTGACGCGTATATCACGCTTGACACGGGGTGGGAGCTTTCCATTAAAAACGGCGAAAGCGTAACGTTGCTTGGAACAATAAATATGCCATTTCTTCCCGAGTCACGATTGTCCGGCATATCTCGCACACTCGGTGGTAGAGAATCGTGGGTATACACTTGCCATTTTACGTTACCCGACGGATTTAATATCGGACGTGTACTACTGCATTTCGGTGCGGTTGACCAAATCGCTCACGTGAGCGTAAATGGCATTGATTTCGGTGAACACATTGGCGGATATCTGCCGTTTGAATATGATATAACCGATGCGTTGACGCAAGGCCAAAACGTCCTTAACGTAGAGGCTATCGACACACTTGACATGGATATTCCGTACGGCAAACAGCGTAAAAAACGTGGCGGTATGTGGTACACGCCCATAAGCGGTATTTGGCAGAACGTCTGGCTCGAGAGTGTGCCGTGCGAGTATGTTTCCGCGCTTCGCATAACACCAACGCTTGAAAGTGTTACCATTGAGGTAATAGGCGGCGTACACGAAAAGCGTATTGAGATAGAAACCAAGGACGGTGTTATTGCCCAAGATTTTGTTGGCGACAAGTGCAATATTACTATCCCGTCTCCAGAGCTTTGGACGCCTGAAACGCCGTATTTGTACGATTTTATGCTACACTGTGGTGAGGATAAAATACGTTCGTATTTTGCACTGCGTACAGTTGAAGTATGTGGCAAGGACATACTACTTAATGGTAAACCGTACTATTTTCACGGGCTTCTCGATCAAGGCTATTTCAGCGACGGAATATATCTGCCTGCATCGCCCGAAGGTTATCTTTGGGATATAAAAACAATGAAATCGCTTGGCTTCAATATGCTTCGCAAGCACATCAAAATCGAGCCGGAGCTATTTTACTATTATTGCGACAAATACGGTATGGTAGTATTTCAGGATATGGTCAACAGCGGAAAATATAATTTCCTTATTGACACTGTGCTTCCAACAGTTGGTTCGCGCCATGGGGTATCTCATCGCGCCACGAAGCGTCGACGCGAGATATTTGAAAAACACTGCATTGATACGCTCGCACATCTCTACAATCATCCGTGCGTGTGCTATTACACGATCTTTAACGAAGGTTGGGGACAATATGATGCTGATCGCATTTACAAAGAGCTGAAAGCCCTCGACAGCACGCGCGTTTTCGATACGACTTCTGGGTGGTTTACTGAGTACGAGAGTGATGTACAAAGCGAGCACGTTTACTTTAAAAAGGTGAATTTTAAGATAGGTGAACGCCCTGCTGTACTATCGGAGTTTGGCGGATATGCCTGCCGTGTTGACGGGCACGTATATAATCGCGACAAGGCGTACGGATATAAGTCGGTAACGAGCCCATCGGAATTTTCGGCGGCGCTCAAGCGTTTGTATTTTGACGAGGTTGTACCGATGATAAGGCGCGGTCTTACAGCATCTGTCCTGACACAGGTGAGCGATATTGAGGATGAAATAAACGGTATTGTTACATACGACAGACAAGTGATAAAACCCGACGAAAAAACAATGCTAGAAATCCGTGCGGCAATCGACGGGGCTTTTGAAAGTTCCAATAAATAAAAATCGCACCCACACATTTTTGTGTGGGTGCGATTGATTTCTTGATATGTTACCCCCATAAGACTCGAATATACATTCGCAAAAAGCATATAACATTGGTCGAACAACTGTCAAGGGAACAGTAGATAGTTTTTTACTTAACCATAGTTGTTTTTAAAAGATTGGCTCGAAATCAAACTCTATCTGCGTGTCCTCAGGCGGATCATCGCAAAGGTTTATTATATACCGATTTAGTTTGCGTGCATAGTTGACGGTGTAAAGCGTACCACCGCCCGATTTTGATGCTTCCGAAATCTCTTTATCCCAAAAGCATATACAGTATTTTGCGGCATCAACCATAGCGCGGTTGCGTATGTGCATTGAACCTCTGTGATAATGGTCGCAAAGGACCGTTGACGAGTCGGCACGTGCGAGAATATCCTTGTAGATGCCAATATCGCGTTCGCTCCAATTTTTGTACTGTTCAGGACATGGGAGCATAAGATGTAGCTTTATATCATCTTCGCGTTGTCTCAGACGAAGGACTGTCAGCGCAGCAACGGTGTCAAAGCCAAGTGCGCCCCCCGTGTAAAAGTTTTTTATACCGTGCTTTGCAAGATAGCCCACTTCAAGATAGAGTCTGTCAACGAGCGACGGAAGCTTACCATTGTCTATTTTACGATGTCCAGTGAAACAACAGGAATTTTCGATTGAGGGTGTCATAAAACCATCTCCAAACAAATGTTCTACATATGATTATAGCACACAATCTTCTGTTTGTAAATACCTTTTGGAAAATTTAGTGTAAAAAATTTATTTGCGTCAAATTTCCGCAAATTTACTTGTATTGTAACTTCGTATCTGTTATAATATAACTGTGATATTATTTATGTCTTGAAAGTGAGCTTTGCAGACAATGCCTGAACTTATCAGATGTAAAACTTTTATCACATACATTATTGCAAGAATCAGAAAAAGCACAGCGTACGGCGTGTTTGACAAGATGTCGCGCGTACTTCGAAGATTTACACTTGTAGCGCGGATTTTACGCTATATCCATATAGCCTTTACCGTTATTGAAGCAAGCGCGGTGTTGATACTTTTTGCGGCTGTACTTCTTGCACTGATACCGATTGTTTTGATAATCCTTGCCGTGCTTGCGGTAATTGACTTTTTTATCGGTAGGCGCATAATGAAAAGTAAGGGACTTGCCGATATGCTCACTCGTGAACGTGTTTACATTATATCGGAAACTGGTGGATTCGGCGAGGCGTATGCGCGCGAACTCGCACTTGGCGGCGCGGCTGTATTTGTTATTACCTCGCGCTTTGATAAGCGTTTTATATGTGTGTGTGCTCAGGACGGTATTTACTATATCCGTCACGCATTTTACTTTCGTCTGAAGCGAAAAAGGCTAAAGGATATTTCACACAAAACCGTTTATTTAATTTAAAATTTGAGGTGGACTATGATAAGATTTATCCTAGGAAGGGCAGGTGTGGGCAAGAGCACACGTATGTGCGAACTTGCGGCAAAGTCACTCGCAAACGAACGGCGTGTGTTCTTTATAGTACCCGAGCAGATGGCACTCACCACCGAGGCGCGTATGACCGACCTTATTGACGATGGCTTAGCGCTATCTCTTGAAATACTGAATTTTCGTAGACTGTGCAACCGTATATTCAGAGAATACGGCGGACTTTCGTACAGGTACGTTACAAAGAGCGGTCAGATGCTTATGATGTGGCGCGAGCTTTCCGAGCTTGCGCCTATGCTCAAAAGCGATATAGCCACAGACAAGAACACCGTCGCGGCAATGCTCGGCGCGATAAGTGAATTCAAATCGTACTGCATCACGCCACGCGTGCTTGAAAAAGCCGCAAGGGAACTTGATGAGAATAACAAGCGCCTTTCGGACAAGCTTTTCGACCTTTCGCTTATATATTCTGCGTATTCAAATCTTCTCTCGCAAATCGGTGACGATGCTGCAGATGATTTGGCGAAGGCAACCGAGCTTTTAAAAGAGCATGATTTCTTTGCGGGCACGGACGTGTATCTGGATTCATTCTACGGATTTACGCCTCAGGAATACCGCGTGATTGAGTCTATATTCAAGAGTGCGGATAACGTTACTATATCGCTATGCCTTGATGAGACAGATATGCTGTTTGAAAATCAGGCGAAAACTGCAGACTATCTTCGTGAGCTTGCTCGCTCGATGAAGAAAGATGTATGCGAGGAAACGCTTACCGAAAATCACCGCGCGAAGGCGCGTGAACTGCGCTTTATCGAAGAAAATCTCTGGTCACTCTCCAAAGACGGCGAGAGCGTATTCCACGGCGAAGCTCATGCTGTGTGCGCTATTGAATGCGGTAGTCTTTTTGCCGAATGTGAGGCGGTTGCAACGGATATATGCCGTCGTGTGAGAGAAGGTGCAAAGTGGCGCAATTTCGCAGTACTTACACGCAGTATCGAGCGCTACGACGGTATTCTTGACGTTATACTCGAAAAATACGGCATACCGCATTTTACCTCGCAGAGAACTGATATTAAAAACAAGCCACTGATACGGGTTATTCTCCTTGCGCTTACGCTTATCTCCACCAATTTTCACATAGAGGATATAGTGTCCTACATAAAGACGGGGCTTTGCGGCATAACTCCCGACGAGGTATGCACGCTCGAAAATTACGCTGTCACATGGAGTATTCGCGGCTTCTCACGTTGGAATGAGGATTTTACTATGAATCCCGACGGCTATACAGCTGTATTTTCCGAAAAAGCGGCGCGTATGCTTGACACTGTGAACAATGTGCGCGAGAGGGTTATGGTGCCCCTTGCCGACCTTCGTGATGCGATAGGCAAGGCGAAGTGTGTACGCGATTTTGCGGAAGCGATTTATAATTATCTTATCGCGCTTGAAATTCCGCAGAAACTTGATGCCATCGCGAAAAATAAGCGTGTGACGGACCCTTCAGGTGCTAAAGAGTGTGAACAGCTCTGGAGCATACTCGTAGATGCGCTCGATGAGCTTTGTGCCGTAATGCCTGACCTTGAGGTGGACTGCGCAACAGTTATCGAGATTCTCAAAATTATATTTGACACCACCGATATAGGACGTATACCGAACACCGTTGATGAGGTGGTTTCGGGCGATGCCTCATTTCTTCGAACAGAAGCAAAGCACGTTTATGTTATCGGCGCAAACGAGAGCGTATTTCCGCTTGCTGTCTCAGACGAAGGCATATTCTGCGATTTTGAACGAGATATTCTTGAACAGGTCGGCGTTAATCTTGCGCCGAGAGCAGACAGCCGTGCAGCAGACGAGCGCTTTGCGTTTTACCGTGCGCTGACGAGTGCGACTGAAAGCGTAACCGTTATTTGGTCGGTGTCCGACCTTGCTGGTGAAACGATGAAGCCGTCGCTCGGCGCACTGCGTGTACTTAAACTTTTTGACGGAATGAAGCCGATACGTTTCAGTACCGAACCGATTGAGAATCGTCTTGAAGGTCGCGGCAATCTGCTTGAGTTTGCTGCCGAAACAGACGGAACACCGCTTGGCATGGCTATAAGGGAATATATCAAAGAAGATGAGCAGCTTTCTGGATGCATAGGGCGCATATCGGCTCCCCTTTGTATAGATGATGAAAAGCTTTCTGCTGAAACGTCAAAGAAGCTTTTTGGCGGCGACCTTGCGCTTTCCCATTCACAGCTTGAATCTTATGTACTGTGCCATTTATCCTATTTCTGCAAGTACGTGCTGAAGCTTGACGATATGGAAAAGGCTACGTTTTCCGCGGCTGACATCGGTACGTTTGTTCATCATATCCTTGAGGCGTTCGTGTCGCGTGCCGAACGTGCAGGCAGACTTGACGATATTACAGATGAAGAGCTTGATACCCTAGTTGACGGCATCGTGTCCGACTATATGCAGACTATATGCCGTATCGCCCCCGATTTGTCAGGCAGCAGACTTGCACATCTTTTCGCACGGCTTCGTCGTTCCTCGCGCATACTTTGCAAAAATATAGCAGCAGAATTTTCGCAGAGCCGTTTCAGGCCGGCATTTTTCGAGCTTCCTATACGTTTCCCGAAGTCGGGTGAAGAAACCGTTGAACCACTCGCTGTAGAGCTTGCCGACGGCTCGAAGGCATACGTTCGCGGTATTATAGACAGAGTTGATATTATGCAAGACGGAGACAAGTATTACGTTCGCGTTGTGGATTACAAGACCGGCTCGAAGGATTTTTTACTCGATAATGTTTCACTTGGGCTTGATATGCAGATGCTTTTGTATTTGTTTGCAATATGGAAGAACGGCAAGAGCCCAAGAAGTGCGCTTAATATACCGAAGAATGCAGAATTGCTTCCCGCAGGAATACTCTATTTTTCCGCAGGCGTGCCAACTGTCACTCTTGCGAATGAAGCTTCTCCCGAAGTGGTTGAAGAAATGGTTGCAGATAAGCTTACTCGAAAAGGACTTCTTCTTGACGATGAAAATGTGCTTCGCGCTATGGACGGCGAGCTTGCGGGAAAATACTTGTCGGTTAAAGCTAAAAAGGACGGTGGATTTACAAACGCCGACAGCCTTACCTCACTTGAAGGATTTAAAACACTTTTGTCATCGATTGAAGACACTGTTTCTCGTATCGGAAATGAGATTAAAAAAGGAAACGCTTCTGCAAAGCCTTTGCAGGATAAAAATCACGATGCGTGCAAATACTGCGTTATGCGCCCTGTTTGCCGCAAGCAGAGAAAGGCGGGTGGAAACTGATGGGTAATGAAGCCCCAAAAGCTTGGACCGATGCACAAAAGGCGGCTATAGAAACAGAAGGCAGAGATTTGCTCGTTTCAGCAGGCGCAGGCTCAGGTAAGACAGCGGTACTTACCGAGCGCATAATACGGCATCTTACCGATGAAGAGCACCCTGCAGACCTCGGACGTATGCTTATAGTTACGTTCACACACGCCGCGGCAACGGAGCTTAAGGAACGCATATCGTCGGCTTTAACAGAAGCACTTGCATCTCGTCCGGGTGACAGGCGACTCGCCCGTCAGCTGCTCTCGCTCGACCGCGCGAAAATATCAACGATACACAGCTTTTGCCTTGATATACTGCGAGAAAACGCAAGTGAGACAGGACTTAACGCCGGCTTCCGCATAGCGGATAGTGTGGAGATTGAGCTGCTTCGTATGAGCATAATGAATGAGGTTATCGACGATTACTATTCCGTTGGCGTCGAGGGATATCCTATTGAAGATTTTGAGGCGTTTGCTGATGCTTTCGTGGGAACGAAAAGCGATGACAAGCTTGCAGAAATATTTCTCGGAATTGAAAAGAAGCTTTCTAGCTTTACCGAGCATATAGAGTTTATCAAAAATTTTGCAGACACCTTGCGCGCTGATATAAGCGATTTCGGCAAAAACGGATGCGGCAGGGAAATACTCGGTCTCGTGAAGGGCAAGCTTTCTGTATATCGAGAAATGTTTTCGTCAATACTTCCCGAACTGCTTTCCGACGAAAAGCTCACAAAGGCGTATTATCCCACGTTTTCGAGTGACATGGATTATATTGACCGAGTCCTTAATGCGTGTGAGCGTGAGGATTATTTCGGTGTGGCAGAGCTTGTGAAGGCTTTTGCGCCCGAACGTCTTGGCGTTGCTCGCAGTGTTGTAGTTTCACCCGACTGCGAATACGTTAAGGGAATGCGAACCAAGTATAAGAACTTTGTGAATGAGCTTGCTTCCAACTTTTTCTCGCAAACAAAGGACGAACTTGCAGCAAGCTGTAAAGTAACCGCTGATGCGCTCTATAAGCTCTACACATTGCTCTCGGTGTTCCTTGAGCGTTTCGATAAGGAAAAACGCCGTCGCGGTATTGCGGATTTCGGTGATCTTGAACGCCTTGCATACGGTTTGCTCGTTGACGAAAGAGGTGAGCCTACCGATACGGCAAAGGCGGCTGGTGAGCGTTTTGACGAGATATACATTGACGAATATCAGGACGTGAACGCCATTCAGGATGCGATTTTTGCCGCAGTTTCAAACGGCAAAAACCGCTTTATGGTTGGCGATATCAAGCAGTCGATTTACTCCTTCCGTGGAGCGGAGCCGATGATATTTGCGGATTACCGCCGCAAATTTGGTACACTTGATGACGGAAAGGAGATTGGCGCGGCAATATTCTTATCCAACAACTTCCGCTGTGACAAAATGGTTATCGACTTTTCAAATATCGTATCGGGCTTTCTTTTCACAAGCGGACGTGGCGACATACCGTTCACCGAGGAAGATTTGCTTATACATTCGAAAATTGACACCGAGTGCGCCGAACCCGTACGTGTGGCGCTTATTAACGGCGGTGACGACGATGAGGTTATGGACGTTTCAATGCGCGAGGCGGAGTATATAGCCGCCGAGTGCGAGCGCCTTATAAGGTTTGAAAAGAAGAATAACGGCGAGTCGATAACGCCTTCTGATATAGCCGTACTCATGCGAAGTGAAACCGCGCATTTTGCGGCATTAAGCGCGGCATTTGCAGCACGTGGCATACCATACCGCTCTGCAGCGGACACGGATTTTTTTGAAAATGCCGAAGTGCTTCTCGCGCTGTGTTTGCTTAACATAATCGACAATCCAACGAGGGATATTTACCTCACGGGTGCACTCCGCAGCCCAGTTTTCGGCTTCACTCTCGACGAGCTTGTGAAAATTCGAAGAGCAAACTCCGAAGGCTCGCTTTACGATGCACTGCGCGACTTTTGCAGTGAGAACGATTTTTCGAAGGGACAAGCTTTCCTTGATACGCTTGCACGTTGGCGCGATAGGGCAGAGGGGATACCCGTAGACGAACTTTTGTGGTACATTTACACGGACACCGACCTTCTGTCACTTGTATACGATAAAAAAAATTCCACGCGCCGTGCCAATCTGATGTTACTCTACGAGTATGCGAGAAGATTTGAAACGTCATCGTTCAGAGGAATATACAATTTTATCCGTTACATAAACGACGTGCTCGATGAAAACGCACAGCTTAAATCTGCTAAAACAGAAACCGAATCAGACGGTGCCGTAAGATTTATGACTATGCATACATCCAAGGGACTTGAATTCCCCGTATGCTTTATCTGCGGCGCGGGCAAGAAGTTCAACGATCAGGATCAGCGCCGGAATATAATTATTGAGCGAAGCCTCGGGATATCGCTTATGCCGTGTGACAGCACGGGCTTTGCGAGATACGACACACCGGTGCGCCGTGCGCTAATAGGACGTCTGTCTGACAGTCAGCTTGAAGAGGAAATGCGTATTCTCTACGTTGCGATGACGCGCGCGAGGGAACGGCTTTATGTGACCGGACTCGTAAAAGACCCCGAAAAAATGCTTGAGGATTCAAAGCTTGACGCCAAGTGGTATTCGCGCTATTCGGTTATGAAAAACGGTGGGTATATGCGTTGGATACTCACAGCACTTGAGCACCGCAAACTAACGCACTCCGATATGCCGTACGTTATTGAAACAGTTATGCCGACCGTGTCGGAAACAGTCCAAGAAAGGGATACAGAAACCGCGGAAATTGCTGAGTCCGAGGTGGTCGCAACGGACGAGCTTCGTGCGCTTGTGCGTGAACGCTTTGACTTCGTGTATCCTCACGCGGCTGCATCGAAAATCCCGGCGAAGCTTTCCGTTTCCAAACTTGTACCCACGCTTCTCGACGAGGATGCGGCAGAGCTTGAAAATGATTTCGAACCGTATGATTTCGCGGAAAAACGTCCGCTTTTTCTTGACGGAGAAGCGGCAGATAAGGCAACGGGTGCCGAGCGCGGTACGGCAACGCATGTGTTTATGCAGTTCTGCGATTTCTCTCGATTTGTCGGTGTTTCCGACATTCGCAATGCTATCGAGGACGAAGCTGCGCGGCTTGTCACATACAAATTCATCACGAAACGTATGGCATCGCTTATGAATGTGGAACAGCTGGTGCGCTTTTTTGAAGGCGACACGTTTGCCGAGATTTCCAGGGCGAAAAGGGTGGTGCGTGAGCATCGCTTCAATGTGCGAATGATGGCATCCCAATTTACGGAAGATGCCGAGCTTGCCACGCAGCTTGACGGCGAAACGCTGCTCGTTCAGGGAGTTATCGACTGCTTCTATGAGAACGAGGATGGAACGGTTACGCTTATCGACTACAAGACCGACTACATACCGCGCAAGCTTGATTTTAGCCATGCGTCGAAGCTTCTTCTGGAGCGCCACCGTTTACAGCTGCTTTACTACAAGACGGCATGCGAAAAAATCACAGCGAAGCGCGTTTCGCGCGTGGCGATATACTCGTTCGCGCTCGGAAAATGCGTTGAAGTTGAGTGATAGCAAATTTACAAATATCCCTTTACTTTTCTCATGATTTGTGGTATAATATACGGTAATGATTAAAATTTAGGAGATAACGATGGCTACGAAGAAACCTGCCGCCTACGGCGACCAAAGCATCACAAGTCTTAAAGGACCTGACCGAGTGCGTAAACGCCCTGCGGTAATTTTCGGTTCAGACGGACTTGAGGGCTGTGAGCATTCCTTTTTTGAAATACTCTCAAACGCAGTCGACGAGGCTCGTGAGGGCTACGGTAATGAGATACGCGTAAAGGCGTTTGCCGACCACTCCATCGAAGTCGATGACCGCGGACGCGGTGTTCCGCTCGGTTGGAACGAGGCGGAAGGCAAGTATAACTGGGAGCTCGTTTACTGCGAAATGTACGCGGGCGGTAAGTACGATAACAACTCCGACGATGCGGCGTATGAATATTCGCTCGGTCTTAATGGTCTTGGCGCATGCTCTACGCAGTACTCGTCCGAGTATATGGAAGTTGCTTCGTATAACGGTGAAACCGTATCGAGGATAAGCTTCAAAAAAGGATTTCCCGTAACCGAGCTTTCGGTTGAACCGCTTGATAAAAAGGCACGCCGTACGGGTACTGTTGTTCGTTGGCTACCCGACCTTGAGGTATTTACGGACATAAACATTTCGCGCGAATTTTTCACGGAAACGATGAAAAAGCAGGCGATTGTCAACCCGAAGATACGCTTTATACTTGAATATGAAACGTCAGAGGGCGAGTTCGACGAGGTCGTTTTCTACTACGAAAACGGCATTACCGACTACGTGACCGAGCTTGCAGGCGAAACCTCGCTGACTGCGCCCGTTTTATGGCATCTTGAAACCATGGGACGCGACCGCGAGGATATGAAGGACTACAAGCTTAAGGCTGACGTTGCGTTCTGTATATCCAACACGATAAACGTTATTGAATACTATCACAATTCGAGCTTCCTTGAACACGG
>JAZNLM010000107.1:0-3817 GCA_045579105.1 Candidatus Flemingiibacterium sp. | reverse complement strand
TTACGCTATGCAAGCTGATACTTTCAAAAATGAACCTGCTTATCCTCGACGAGCCGACCAACCACCTCGACATCGGTTCACGTGAGGCACTCGAAAACGCGCTTTTGGAGTTCGACGGCACGATAATTGCTGTGTCACACGACCGATATTTTATATCAAAACTGGCAACCCGAGTTTTAAACCTCGGCGTAAAGCCCGCGCTCGACTTTTTTGGCAGCTACGAAGAATATAAGGCTCACCTTGCACGCACCGCGGTGGCGGAAGACGCTTCTGCGCCGCAGACTATTACCGAGTCAAAGGAGCAGTACCTTCGCGCAAAGGAGCAGGCATCCGAGCTGAGAAAACTCAAAACTCGTATGAAGAAAAACGCCGAAGAAACCGCCGTGCTTGAAAAAGAGCTTGATGAGCTTGCCGAAAAGCTTGCAGACGAAGCAATACAGTCTGACTATGTCACAGTAAACGAGCTTTACACTCGCCAGACAGAGATTGAAGAGCGCCTTATGGAGCTTTATGAGGAGGCTGAGGGCTTTGAGCAGTAAAACAAAACTGCTTGTCGTCGGTATAACCATGAACTGTGCAGGTACAGAAAAATCCTTTCTGTCGTTTTTATCGGCACTTGATTTCAGTCGCTTTGACGTCACACTTCTTCTCGCAAAACGTGAGGGATTGCTGTTGGGGCAGTTACCCCCTGAAGTTAAAGTGACCACAATAGAAAAATACGGCGATATGTTTCTTCTGTCGGGCAAAAACGCGGTAAAAACGCTTGCAAACTGTTTCATCAAGGAAAATCTGCTCACACTTTTTGAAATATTTCCGTATTTTTTAAAAACACTTTTGTCGAAAGGCAAAAAACGCTCATCTGAGGCAACGAAAATGTGGCTGCACTTTATGAAGAAAATGCCGTCCATAAACGATGAATACGACGTCGCCGTGGCATATTGGGGTGACCGCACTATGTTTTATATGTGCGACAAGGTAAAGGCAAAGAAGAAAATAACATGGCTTCACTTCGATTACTCAAATCCGCCGCGTGACGCCAGCATCTATCTGCCCTATTTCAAAAAATGCGATAAAATCGTCACCGTTTCGCGCCCCGTCGACGAGGCTTTGAAAGCAAATCTTCCCGAAATCGCTGACAGAACTGTTATAATGGAAAACATAATCTCGCCTGAGCAAATACGCGAGCTTGCCGCCGTCGGCGACGCTTTCACAGATGCGGATTTTACGGGTAAGCGTATTTTGACCGTCGGAAGAATAAACGACCAAAAGGGCATCGACCTTATACCGCCCGTTTTAAAGAGGCTTCGCGAGGACGGTTTCAACATTCGCTGGTATATTCTCGGCGACGGCGATGCGGATTATAGAAAGTCAGTAGAAAAACAGCTTGTCTCTTTAGGCGTTCGCGATATGATGGTCTTTCTCGGTGCAACACAAAACCCATACCGCTATATCGCCCACTGCGACATTTACGCCCAACCTTCACGCCACGAGGGCAAGCCCATAGCAGTGGAGGAAGCGAAGATACTTTGCAAGCCGATTCTCGCTTCGCGCTATCTCTCCGCACTCGACCAGCTTGAAGACGGCGCACTCGGAGTTATATGCGGCATCAGCCCTGATGCGATATACAAGGGAATAAAAACGCTTCTCTCGGACGAAAATCTTTGTGCTACGCTAAAAGATAAACTTTCATCCCGTGACTTTTCAAACCATGATGAGATTCAAAAATTCTACGACATGATTAAATAAATCGCAAAGACACTTGAAAACTCACACCATATATGGTATAATGATTAAATAAGATATTTGCCGTATGCGGCAATTTAGGAGGAACTACATTGATAATTCAACTTGAAGACGCTAAATATAAGCTTCAAAATATGCGCACAGATATAGACGAACTTGCCTCAGCTCTGCGTATAGATCAGCTCGTATCCGAGGTTGAAGAAGACGAAGCTAAAACTATGGAAGCCGATTTTTGGAACGATGCGGAGAATTCGAGCAAAGTACTTCAAAAAATAAAGCAGAAGAAGGATAAAATTGAGGCGTTCAACGCACTCAAAAATCGTCTTGAAGACGCTATAACTCTCGCCGAAATGGGCATCGAAGAAAACGACGAGTCCGTCGTCGCCGAGGTTGAAGCAGAAATGGAAGCGGTCATAAAAGAAGAAGAACGTCAGCGAATCGAGGTTTTGCTTTCGGGCGAATACGACCGCAATAATGCTATCGTATCCTTCCATCCCGGTGCGGGCGGTACCGAGGCGCAGGACTGGGCGCTTATGCTTTACCGTATGTACACCCGTTGGGGTGAGAGCCACGGCTACACCGTAAAGCTCGTAGACTGGCTCGACGGCGAAGAAGCCGGCATCAAGAGCGCAACTATTATGGTTCAGGGTACGAACGCTTACGGCTATTTAAAGAGCGAAGCGGGCGTACACCGCCTTGTGCGCGTATCTCCGTTCGATGCGTCGGGACGCCGACAGACCTCGTTTGCTTCCGTTGACGTAATGCCGGAGTTTGAAGACGACGGCAAGATCGAGCTTCGTGAAGAGGACCTTGAAATAACCGCGCACCGTTCATCGGGTGCCGGCGGCCAGCACGTCAACAAAACCGACTCCGCAATACGTATAGTTCATATTCCCACGGGTATCGTTGTCGGCTGTCAGACCGAGCGCAGTCAGCTCCAGAACAAGGAAACAGCTCTCAAAATGCTCAAATCCAAGCTTATGGAGATTAAGGAACGAGAAAATCTCGCGAAAATCGACGACATCAAGGGTGTTAAGAACAACATTGAATGGGGCAGTCAGATTCGCTCGTACGTATTTATGCCGTACACGCTTGCAAAAGACAACCGCACCGGTTACGAGGATGGCAACATTCAGGCGGTAATGGACGGCGAGATCGACGGATTTATCAACGCATATCTCAAAATGAACGCAAACAAGTAAAAAAATCACTCCCGCTTAAAATAAGCGGGAGTTTTTATGTTATTTTCTGTTTCCATCCTTATCGAACGTTCTCGTCAGCGCCAGCTCAGTTGGAACGATAGCAAAAACAAGTGCCATAGTCTGAACCGTCAACAGTACACACGCCACAGTCGAAACTGTTTTCTCGCTACCACCTCGGACAAAGAGCATCACGGCAATCGATATGGGTACAAGCACCGCGCCGATAATCCGCATCAGTTTGCCGCTGTAATTGTGTGCAAACTCCCACGTATCGCGATTTTTCATGGAACGCGCGGTTTTATAGCCAAATAAGTAATTTATAGTTTTCGGTGCTTTTCGGGAAAATATTGCACCGATAACTATTATGATCGCGGGAACAAGCAGGCTCGTCGCAGTCATACCTATCCAAAATCCCATATGTTTCTCTCCTTGTGAAGATAAAAAGCTCGCTTCAAACAGCGAGCTTTCTGATTTTAAAAATTATTCTGCATCCTCAATTTCTGCGGAGATCTCGCCAACAGCATCGATTGCTTCGTCAACGGAAGCCGCGATCTCGTCGTCGCCATCAAAGGAGAGATCGCCGAACAGGTCGGCATCCTCAAATTCCCAAGAGTCGAGCTCGTCGCAGCAGTCGCAACAGTCAAGCGCACTCTTTTCACGCTTCTTCTGAACAAACTTAAGCACGAGGAGAATGATACCTGCCGCAGCAACAATAGATGCGGTTATGATAAGCACCAACGCAAGAGGGCTGATACCGTTTTTATTATTCTTTTTCATAGTATATTACCTTCCTTTTCAAGAGATATTATTCCATAGATATTATTCCGTGTAATAATTATATCATACATTGAAAAAAATTCATAGACTTTTTT
>JAZNLM010000106.1:0-6571 GCA_045579105.1 Candidatus Flemingiibacterium sp. | reverse complement strand
ATACAGTACGCGCCTTGGCTTTGTTAGTCTTGGGAAGCGTGAACTTTTCGAGCGTAGACATCTCTGTTATCGGCTCGGTTTTATACGCATAAGCCGCAATAAGCGCCGTGTCACTCGCCGTAGTTACCATGGCGGGGTCGTGAAGTCCCGAAGGGTTAGTATAGTGCGTGTTCACCGCACCTATCTCTTTTGCTTTCGCGTTCATCATATCAACGAACGCTTCCACGCTGCCGGCAACCTCAAAAGCAAGAATATTTGCCGCATCGTTGGCGCTCCCGCAAATAAGAGCCAAAAGGAGTTGTTCAACCGTTAAAACCTCGCCGCGTTTTAATGCGATATTATTTCCGCGAACACCTTCGAGCGCCTTACTCGAAACCATAACCTCGCGCCAAAGCTCATCTCCGAGCGCCTCAACGGCAACAATAGCCGTCATAAGCTTTGCAGTCGATGCCGGATATATCACCTTGTCCGCGTTATGACTGTAAATATAGGTGTCGTTTTCGATATTATAAACAGTCGCCGCGCCCACGTTCTGAATTTCCGGCGGTACGGACGGATTTGTTTCGTTAGCATCGTTTGCAAATACCGGCACAACAGAAAACAGCACCGTAACGGCGATAAGTATCGCCGACATAATTCTTTTTTTCATATAAATCTCCATTACGCCGTCAGAACGGCGGCACAAAAATACTGGCGTTAACAGGTATTTATCGGCTACATTAAACAAATTTTCACACTATCTTCCTCACTTACCGTTTGGAAAAATATTCTTTTGCAGCTTCGCCATCGCGGCGGATTTGCTCGCCGAGAGCTTCTATGCTCTCAAAGCGTTTTTCATCTCTTATACGTCGACAGAATGAAGTTTTTACATTCACGCCGTAAAGTTCGCCTTCATAGCCGATAATATGTGTTTCACAGTTAAGCTTGTGCGTATCGTTTTTCACACTCGGACGCACACCCACGTTTGCAACTCCGACGTATTCACGACCGTCTATTTCCACCTCGCAGATGTACACACCGTTTTTCGGTATGATGTGTCCATCAGGGAAATTCTGGTTTATTGTGGGAAGTCCGATAGTCCGTCCGAGGCGTTTGCCCTCGAGAACGGGCTGATTTATGAAAAATCTCCGCCCGAGGAGCTTTGCCGCCGCTTCAACGTCGCCCGCTTCGATAAGCGCGCGCACCGCACTTGAGCTTACAAGGCTTCCGTCCACATAAACAGGCGGCACAACGATACAGTCGCGCGGCAACATCAGATGAGTCAGCGCATCGCTGTCGCCTGAACCACCTTTTCCGAAACGAAAATTAAAGCCGCATACGGCACACTCGGCACGACATTCATCTATAAGTATTTCCTTTACAAATCTTTCGGGAGAATAGTCGCGTACCGCCTCAAACGGCATAAGATAAACGCGGTCAACTCCGAGCGATTTGAAAAGCTCAAGTTTTTCGCAGGCGCTTGTGATAAGCTTGGCGCCCGATTTGTTCGGAATAACGGACGGTGCATCCGAAAAGGTCCACACCGCAGAGCGTATTCCGTGCTCCTTCGCATATTGTACAGCACGCGAAATGAGCGCGGCATGTCCAATGTGAACACCGTCGAAATTTCCTAGCGCTACAGAGAGAGGAGAGCTGACGCTCTCCTCTCTTTGTGATTTTTGAAGATCAATAACGTCCATAAAAAGCATCAAACTCCAAGATAATTTCTAACCAGAGTGTTGAGCAGCTCATCGCGGTCAATACGGCGGATAAGACTGCGCGCGTTCTTATAGTTCGTGATGTACGTGGGATCCTCCGAAAGGATATAGCCGACTATCTGATTTATCGGGTTGTAGCCTTTTTCACGAAGAGCCTCGTATATGGTTATGAGCGTACGTCTTGTTTCGTCCTCTCTGTCCTCGGCAACAGTAAACGTCAAAGTTTTCGAACTGTCGTGGGAGAGATCCTGCTCACGGTCTGTCATCAGCACAAAAATCATTCCTTTCGAATATAGATGCTTTTCTTTCTTGATTATATCATACACCTATCCGACAAAAATTTCAATAGAATTTTGGGTTTTGTAAGAATAATGTAATCTTATGATTTGCCGCGCCCCCGTACCTTATTCATAGCCTTGCCGCCGCGCGCCTGACGTTTGTCCGGTTTCTTGGAATACGGAGCGCCTTTCCCTTTTGCCGCAGAGCTGTTGTGACGGCGCGAATCGCGCTTTGCGCCATCCGCTTTTCGGTAATCCTTTTGCCCGTTTGAACGCTTTTCGCCCACTCTGCGCTCTCCACGGTCTGGCTTTACAAGACACCCCTCACCAAAGCCGATAAGATCCTCCCTGCCGCACGACCTTAATGCTTCACGCACCATATACGCGTTTTCGGGGCGGTTAAACTGTAAGAGAGCACGCTGCATTTGCTTTTCCTTATAGTCACGCGCACAGTACACGTTTTTCATCGTAAACGGATCAATTCCCGTGTAGTACATAACCGTGGACGCCGTACCCGGTGTCGGATAAAAGTCCTGAACCTGCTCGGGCGCATATCCCCACTTTTTAAGGTAAAGTGCCAGCTCCACCGCATCTTCCATACGGCTTCCCGGATGGCTCGACATAAGATAAGGAACTATATACTGCTCCTTTCCAAAACTCTTTGTAAGCTCGAAATAGCGCTTCTTGAACGATTCAAACGACTCTATCGCAGGCTTACCCATATACGAAAGTACATTTGCGGAGCAATGCTCGGGAGCAACCTTAAGCTGTCCGCTGACGTGGTCGTGTACAAGCTTCTTGAAAAAGCTTTCGTCCTTGTCCGCGAGAACGTAATCAAAGCGCACACCTGAACGTACGAACACCTTTTTAACCTTCGGCAAGCTTTCAACGCGCTTCAGAAGCTCTATGTACTCGCTGTGGTCTGCGATAAGATTCTTGCACGGCTTCGGTGCAAGGCATTTGCGGTTCGGGCATACGCCCGATTTAAGCTGTTTCTCACACGCCGCATAGCGGAAATTCGCTGTAGGCCCGCCAACGTCGTGAATATATCCCTTGAAATTCGGCGATTCTGTAATCTTCTTTGCCTCGGCAACCACCGACTCTATAGAGCGCGAACGTACCGTTCTTCCCTGATGGAATGCGAGTGCGCAGAAGTTACACGCACCAAAGCAGCCGCGGTTGTGAGTTATCGACATTTCGACCTCAGTTATTGCGGGAACGCCGCCCACTGCCTCATACAACGGGTGATAGCGGCGTGTGTACGGCAGAGCATACACCGCGTCAAGCTCGTCACGCTCAAGCGGCGGCATCGGCGGATTTTGCACGAGTTGCTTGTTGTCGTAATACTCAACCATAGCTCTGCCGCTTATAGCATCGGTATTTTTGTACTGCACGCAGAAAGCTTCGGCATAAGCGCGCTTGTCCGTCTTTATATCGTTATAATCCCACGCCCCGGCAACGTCGAAGTGTACATCATCGCCCTTTGCAGCGGCGTAAACCGTCCCGCGCACGTCACGTATCTTTTTAATCGGAACCCCCTTGTCGAGGAGCTTCGCGATACGGCGAAGTATGTTCTCACCCATACCATAGGTGAGTATATCCGCGCGTGAATCAATAAGCACAGAACGGCGCACCTTATCGTCCCAATAGTCGTAGTGCGCAAAGCGGCGCAGAGATGCCTCTAGTCCGCCGAGGATTATAGGCACGTCGCCGTACGCCTCGCGAATGCGGTTACAGTATACTATACACGCGCGGTCGGGACGCAGTCCCATTTTACCGCCGGGCGAGTAATAGTCCGTGGAACGGCGCTTCTTCGATGCGGTGTAGTGCGCCACCATTGAGTCAATGTTGCCCGCGGTGACGAGAAATCCGAGTCGCGGTCTGCCGTATTCACGGAAAGCATCGCAGGATTTATAGTCGGGCTGTGAAAGTATCGCTACGCGGAATCCTTCCGCTTCGAGTACGCGTGATATGATGGCAACTCCAAAGCTCGGGTGGTCCACGTAAGCGTCACCCGTAACGTATACGAAGTCAGGTCTGTCCCAGCCGCGCGCGTGCATATCGGCACGCGAAAGGGGTAAAAATTCGGTGTTCATTTCGCACCGCCTTTCAATTCAAGAAGTTATGGATACAGTATACCACAAAAACGGCGAGTAGTCAAATGTTTTAGCTTCAATATGATATATTATAACGCGAAAAAACTTTTTTCAAAAAAACTATTGACAAACGCGTTGATTTGTGGTAAAATATTTCTACCTCTGCGAGAGGGTTCTTTTTTTGCGCAAAAATCGCCGCGAGATTTACGTAAAAAAGGTACGTTTTCGGGAGGGAGGTACGTGAGAATGTCGCTCGCTGCCATGTAACGGCGACGTTATCACAATTTCTAACGTGCTTGGGGACAACCCCTCGCATAATCTAATCGGGAGGTGCCGAAAAAATGAGAGTTAAAATCACCCTTGCGTGCACTGAGTGCAAGCAGAGAAACTACGACACAAAGAAAAACAAGAAGAATGACCCCGACAGACTTGAGATGAACAAGTACTGCAAATTCTGCCGCAAGCATACCCTTCACAAGGAAACTAAGTAATTTCGCATAAGCGATAAAATTGATTGGAGGATCAACTAATGGCGGAAACTGAGAAGAAGGCTAAGAAGCCGGGTATATTCTCGCGTATCGGAAAATTCCTTCGCGAGTACAAGGCTGAGCTTGGCAAGGTCACTTGGGCGTCAAGAGAAGAAACGCTCAAAAATTTCGTTGTCGTAGCCATCACAGTCGTTATTGCTGGCGTCGTAATCGGTGTTCTTGATATCGCGTTCTCCGAAGGCCTTCGCGCACTCGGCGGACTCATCAACTTCTAACGACACGGAGGATCATCAATGAGTGATCTTTACGATGCAACCGGCGAAAAGAGATGGTATGTAGCGCATACCTACTCCGGCTACGAAAACAAGGTTAAGACGAACCTTGAAAAAATCGTCGAGAACCGCGGACTTGGAGATGTCATCGTTGACATTCGTATCCCGGTTGAAACCTATATCGACAGCGAGACCAAAAAAGAGGTCGAGGAAAAGATATTCCCGAGCTACGTGCTTGTAAAAATGGTAATGACTGACGAAACATGGCATGTCGTCAGAAATATCAGCGGCGTTACAGGCTTTGTAGGACCCGGATCCAAACCTACCGCGCTGACAGAGGCTGAGGTTGCCGCAATGGGCATCGAAGCAGGCGAAGCGAAGGTCGTTGTCAACTTTAACATTGATGATACCGTTGAGATCCGCGACGGTGCGCTCAAGGGAACCCGCGGCGTACTCAAAGAGATCTCCGATGACAAGAAGAAGGTCACGGTGCTCGTCAATATGTTCGGAAGAGATACTCCGTTCGAGCTTGATACGGATGCTATCACTCTTGTGAACGACTGAGGTTAATCCTCAAACGTGGGAGGGAGAAAACCACTAAAAATTCTCCCGAAAATTCAACAGAAGCCAAAAGGCTTCGCTACCACAATTAGGAGGTAATTTATCATGGCAAAGAAGATTATGGGCTACATTAAGCTCCAGCTGCCCGCAGGAAAGGCTACTCCTGCTCCCCCTGTAGGTCCCGCACTCGGTGCTTACGGTGTTGCAATTCCTGTATTCACCAAGGAATTCAACGAAAGAACCAAGAAGGACATCGGTCTTATCATTCCGGTAGTTATTACCGTTTACGCTGACCGTTCGTTCTCCTTCATCACCAAGACTCCCCCCGCGCCCGTTCTTATCAAGAAGGCTTGCGGAATCGAGACCGCATCCGCTACACCTAACAAGACCAAGGTAGCAAAGCTCACCAAGGATCAGGTTAAGCAGATCGCTGAAACCAAGATGGTAGACCTCAACGCAGGTTCGCTTGAAGCTGCAATGAGCATGGTCGCTGGTACTGCTCGCAGCATGGGCATTACCGTCGAGGAATAAGGAGGAGTTAAACAATGAGCACTGGAAAGAAATACAATGAGAGCGTAAAGCTTATCGAAAAGGCTAAGCTTTATGATGCATCCGAGGCTCTCGCACTCGTTTGCCAGACTGCAAAGGCAAAGTTCGATGAAACCGTAGAAGTACACGTTCGCCTTGGCGTTGACTCCCGTCACGCTGACCAGCAGGTTCGCGGCGCTGTTGTACTCCCCAACGGTACCGGTAAGACCGTTCGCACCCTCGTATTTGCGAAGGGCGATAAGGCTAAGGAAGCAGAAGCAGCAGGTGCTGACTTCGTTGGCGCAGAAGATTATGTCGCAAAGATCCAGCAGGAAAACTGGTTTGACTTCGACATCATCATCGCAACTCCCGACATGATGGGCGTTATCGGCCGTCTTGGTAAAGTTCTCGGTCCTAAAGTCGGAGGCCAAGCGGTCTTAGGAAGACAATACAGCTTTGCAACTCCTTGGCTCACAGAACGACATGGCTACGATCCGACTTAGTCTGAAAACTGGTTTGACTTCGATGTTGTTGTTGCAACACCTGATATGATGGGTCTTGTTGGTAGAATCGGTAAAACACTTGGTCCTAAAGTCGGAGGCCAAGCGGTCTTAGGAAGACAATACAGCTTTGCAACTCCTTGGGTCACAG
>JAZNLM010000105.1:0-9936 GCA_045579105.1 Candidatus Flemingiibacterium sp. | reverse complement strand
CCGACTCTGAACGCATCGCGTCCGTACTTTTCAATATTTTCCTGATACTCGCGCTCGTTGAGGAGCTGCATCTTTACAAGCTCGGTCGCACCGGGATCAATTACGATGTAGCTTGCGAAATAGAGCACCTTCTCGAGAAGTCTGGGAGTGATATCAAGAAGAAGTCCCATTCTAGACGGAATAGCGCGGAAATACCAGATATGCGACACGGGAGCAGCAAGCTCAATATGACCCATTCTCTCGCGGCGGACCTTCTTGGTTGTTACCTCAACTCCGCACTTTTCGCATATTTTGCCCTTATGTCTTACGCGCTTGTACTTGCCGCAAAGGCACTCCCAGTCCTTGGTCGGGCCAAAGATGCGCTCGCAGAAAAGACCGTCGCGCTCAGCTTTAAGGGTTCTGTAGTTGATAGTCTCAGGCTTTTTAACTTCGCCGTAAGACCAGCTTCTTATCATTTCGGGAGAAGCAAGACCGATTTTGATTGAATCAAATACGTTTCGTTCCATCAATTATCCTTCTCCTATCTTATTCTTCGTCGCCATAAGCGTCGTCTTCAAATTCACCGTCAAAAGCGAAATCCTCATCGTCTTCTACTTCTTCTTCGGTAAAGCCGTCAGCGAGAATATCGCCTTCTGCAACAGTATCGCCAAGCTCCAAATCGGAAACGTAGTTGGGCACGAACGGCTCCTCTTCTTCACCGAGAGTGGACAGCTCAATAACGTTGCCCTCACGGTCGAGAACCTTAACGTCAAGTGCAAGCGACTGAAGCTCCTTAACAAGTACCTTGAACGCTTCGGGAACACCCGGAGTCGGAATGTTCTGACCCTTAACGATAGCCTCGTAGGTCTTGACACGTCCTGTTACGTCGTCGGACTTAACGGTGAGTATTTCCTGGAGCGTATAAGCCGCACCGTATGCCTCGAGTGCCCAAACTTCCATCTCACCAAAACGCTGACCGCCAAACTGCGCTTTACCGCCGAGAGGCTGCTGCGTTACAAGTCCGTAAGGACCGGTAGAACGTGCGTGGATCTTATCGTCAACGAGGTGGTGGAGCTTGAGGTAATACATAATACCAACGGTTACGGGGTTGTCGAAAGGCTCACCCGTGCGTCCGTCGTAAAGCGTGGACTTACCGGTTTCGCTCATACCTGCCATCTTGAGGCACTCTGCAATATCCTTCTCATTAGCACCGTCGAATACGGGAGTCATGATCTTCCATCCGAGCTTCTTGGCCGCGATACCGAGGTGAACCTCAAGCACCTGACCGATATTCATTCGGGAAGGAACGCCCATCGGGTTGAGTACGATGTCGAGCGGAGTACCGTCGGGGAGGAACGGCATATCCTCGGGGGGAAGAATACGGGAAACGACACCCTTATTACCGTGACGGCCCGCCATCTTGTCACCGACCGAGATCTTACGCTTCTGCGCAATGTAAACGCGGACAACCTTGTTTACTCCGGGCGGAAGCTCGTCCGAATTTTCCCGTGAGAATACCTTAACGTCGATAACGATACCCGACTCACCATGAGGAAGTCTAAGAGAAGTATCGCGAACTTCACGTGCCTTTTCACCGAAGATTGCGCGAAGGAGTCTTTCTTCTGCGGTAAGCTCGGTTTCGCCCTTGGGTGTTACCTTACCTACGAGAATATCGCCTGCACGAACTTCAGTACCCTTACGAATGATACCGTCGGGAGTGAGATCCTTGAGCGCGTCCTCGCCTACGTTGGGGATTTCTCTTGTGATTTCTTCCGGACCGAGCTTGGTATCACGTGCTTCGTGAGAGTATTCCTCAATGTGAATAGAAGTGTAAATATCGTCGCGTACGAGGCGTTCGTTAAGAAGAACCGCGTCCTCGTAGTTGTAACCTTCCCACGTCATAAAGCCAATGAGGGCGTTTCTGCCGAGAGAAATTTCGCCGTTGTCGGTTGCAGGACCATCTGCGATAACCTGCTTCTCTTCAACTCTCTCGCCAACGTCAACGATAGGCTTCTGGTTTACACAAGTGCCCTGGTTGGAGCGTTTGAACTTAATGAGGTGGTAAACGTCCTTGGTGCCTGCATCAGTGCGAATAACGATTTCCTCTGCAGAAACCTTTTCAACGTGACCTGCATTGCGTGCACATACAACAACGCCCGAGTCAACGGCTGCCTTGTACTCCATACCGGTAGCAACGATAGGCGCATCGGGAATGAGGAGCGGCACCGCCTGCTTCTGCATGTTTGAACCCATCAGCGCACGCGAGTTGTCATCGTTCTCAAGGAACGGGATGCACGCGGTTGCGACGGATACAACCATCTTAGGTGAAACGTCCATATAGTCCGCCTCTTCGGCATTGAACTCGATAATTTCGTTTCTGCGGCGACCGGAAATACGCTTATTTACGAAGCGTCCGTTTTCATCAAGAGGCTCGTTTGCCTGCGCGATGGTGTAGTTGTCCTCGATGTCAGCAGTCATGTAAACAACCTCGTCGGTAACAACGCCGGTAGCTTTGTCAATCTTTCTGTAGGGCGCTTCAATAAAGCCGTAAGCGTTTATCTTCGCGTAGGTAGAAAGATAGGAGATAAGACCGATATTAGGTCCTTCAGGGGTTTCGATAGGACACATACGGCCATAGTGAGTGTAGTGTACGTCGCGGACTTCGAAGGAAGCTCTGTCACGCGACAGACCGCCCGGACCGAGAGCCGACAGACGGCGCTTGTGAGTAAGCTCCGCAAGGGGATTATTCTGGTCCATAAACTGCGAGAGCGGCGAAGAGCCAAAGAACTCGCGGATAGCGGTTACAACAGGTCTTATATTGATAAGAGTGTTAGGAGTGAGAGTTTCAGCATCCTGTGTGGTCATTCGCTCCTTAACGGTCTTGTCCATACGGGAGAAACCGATACGAAGCTGATTCTGCAAAAGCTCACCTACCGAACGCAAACGGCGGTTACCGAGGTGGTCGATATCGTCCTTAACACCGATATCGTGAGACAGGCAGGTAAGATAGTTAATCGATGCAAAAATATCATCCTTAGTAATGTGCTTGGGAACGAGGTCAGCAATACGAGCCTTTGCGAGCTTCTTGAACTCGTCAATGTCGCCGCATGCCTCTTCAAGCATTTCCTGCATAACGGAGAGCTTGACCTTCTCGGTGATACCGATATCCTCAAGGTCACAGCCGATAACGTACTTCGGCTCAACAGTGCCGTTGCCAAACACCTTAACGATACTTTCACCGTCTTCAAGATACAGATATACCTCGTTAACGCCTGCATGCTCGATAGCCATAGCCTTATCTTCGTCGAGAAGTACATCTGCCTCGTAGAGCAGCTCGCCGGTGATAGGAGATACTACAGGCGCGGCAAGAGTACGTCCGTTTATACGGGCGCCGAGCGCGAGCTTTTTATCATATTTATAACGTCCAACAGGCGCAAGATCGTAGCGCTTTGGATCAAAGAAGAGGTTGTTGATGAGAAGCTGTGCGCTTTCAACGAGCGGCGGTTCGCCCGGACGGAGCTTCTTGTAGATCTCCTTGAGTGCCTCATCACCGAGAGAAGTATGATTCTTTTCGGCTTCAGCCTTCATCATATCCTTCTCCATAGTAGCCATGAGCTTGGGATCAGCACCGAAGTACTTAACGATCTCCTCATCAGACTCGATACCGAGCGCGCGAATAAGCACAGTTATCGGTATCTTTCTATTTTTATCTATACGTACGTAGAAAACGTCGTTGGCATCGGTTTCATACTCGAGCCATGCGCCGCGGTAGGGTATAACAGTGGCAGTGTAGATCACCTTACCGGTCTTATCGATAGAGGTATCGTAGTACATGCCGGGCGATCTTACGATCTGGGATACTATAACTCTCTCGGCGCCATTTATAATAAAGGTACCGTTGTCGGTCATAAGCGGGAAATCGCCCATGAACACAGCGGACTCCTTAACCTCGCCCGTAGCCTTGTTAGTAAGTCTTACGGTTACGCGAAGCGGTGCCGCGAAGTTTGTATCTCTCTCCTTACACTCCTCTTCGGGATATTTCGGAGTAGGATCGATAGTGTAGTCGATAAACTCAATCACGAGATTGCCCGAATAGTCGGTGATAGGCGACACATCGTGAAGCACCTCGCGAAGTCCCTCTTCGAGGAACCACTTATACGACTTCTTCTGGACCTCGATAAGATTGGGCATCTCAAGAGTATCGCCGATCTTTGCGAAACTCATTCGTTCGGTCTTGCCAAGCAACGTGGGGTTAACCACCATAGAACTAATCACTCCATTCAACAGTATTGACATCCTTGCCTTGGCACTTGTACTTTTACATACGCAAAACGTCTTTGTGCATAATTTATACCGAGCCGGTGAATTTGCACAAAAATGTCAGTTGCCACGGGCATTTTTTTGACATCCCGAGGAAAGTGCGCACAATAAAAGCGATTATAATGCAGTTTATTATTATAGCATAGAGTCGAGCAATTGTCAAGTGGATTTTGAAACTTTTTGAAAAAATTTTTACGATTTTTTTGCGATATCGGGAATATGTACCATCACAGTACAAATATGCGAAGAAAAGCAGTACGAAAAATATTTTTAAGAAATTTTGCAAAAGTACTTGATATTTGAAAAAAATTGTGGTATGATATATGGAGAAATGCTGTGAGAGCAGCAGAGGCTACCCGGCTGCACCAGGCTAAAACCGTGCAAGTCAAAGCCTTGTGCAGACTTTTTTAAGGAGGTGAACAGTTTGCCGAACATCAAATCCGCAAAGAAGCGCGTTAAGGTTATCGAAGCAAAAACCATGCAGAACAAGATGCTTAAGACCGCGCTCAAGACTTCTATGAAGAAGTACGAAGCAGCACTCGCTTCCGGTGATAAGGCTGCAGCCGCTGAAACTTATAAGGCAGCAGTTAAGAAGATCGACCAGGCAGTTGCCCAGGGCCTTCTCCACAAGAACAACGCTGCAAGAAAGAAGAGTAACTTTACCGTTAAGCTCAACAAGCTTGCGTAATCACTCTGAATAATGTAATTTTGGTGATGAAGGCTTCTTCATCACCTTTTTACTTTCATAAGGCTCCACACTCGACCGGAACTGTCCACCGTCGCGCGCCAATATTCTTCGCCGTCTGCTATGTCGCACACGGTAAAGCCACATGCCCAACTGCTGTCAACCACTTTTGCGCCGCCGGAGGTGCGCCTTGTCGACTTGTAAAACTCAAGCGCCGACGAAATCGCTTCTTCTTCGCTTACGGCAGAGCCCAACGCATTTCCCACGCGAATAAATACGAACGCCTCAAGGCTTCCGTCGTTGCCAGAAAAGGTCATGCGCATATTCTCCGTTTGACTCACCCAAGAACCGTCTTCGCTCTGAAGCAGCTCAAGTCCAACTGCACTGCCACCAAAAAGCTTTTTTATTGAGCTTTCAGCAACACGTTTGGTGTAATAAAGGACTTCGGGCGGCGGAATTGTCACGGTATCATTCGGTTTTGCGGTGACCCCTGCAAAAACTTTATTACTGACACCATCTAGTGTTTCGGAAATAATACGCCTCGCCTCGCCAATATCTGTATATTCTATTGAAGAAAGTAGTGCGAATGTGTCCGCAAACGCGCGCACACGGCTCTTGGCGCTCTGTCCCATTCGCATATAATCGGCAAGCGACAGTATCGGTTCAAGTTCAACTCCGCTCGGCAAAGATGCCGCCGCATTTTCAAATCTCAGAGATGCCGCGTACCTTTCACCTGCTCCAACCGCCGCATTCCATGATTCAAGCGCATCGGCACAAAGAGCGAGTGATTCGTAACAGCCTTCAAGCTCACTCTTTCGCAGATTACCGTCAAGCCGCGAGGTAAGTATAACAAGAATGGTGCAAATGAGCGCAAGCGATATAAGAAACGTGTACGCGATGCGCGTATCACGCAAATTTTCAAAATTCCGTCTGAATGGACGCATAAAAATCTCCTTTCGGGAAAGCTATTCAATTTAAGTATTCCCAAAAGGCAAACTAATATTATATATGGTAATAATTATGGACGAAAAAAAACAGCAAAAAAATATAAACATAGTACTCGTCGAGCCAGAAATACCGCAGAACACAGGCAACATCGCTCGCACCTGTGCGGCAACGGGCGCTGCACTTCACCTTGTACGCCCGCTCGGATTCGAGATAGACGACCGCAAATTAAAGCGCGCCGGACTCGACTATTGGGACAAGCTCGACATCACCTACTATGACAATCTCGATGACTTTTTTAATAAAAATCCCGATGCCAATTTTTTCTGCTTTACGACAAAGGCAAAACACGCCTATACTGATATCACATATCCGAAGCGTGTTTTTCTTATGTTCGGCAAGGAAACCAAGGGGCTTCCCGAAAAGCTACTTTACGAAAATCCCGAACGTTGCGTTCGTATACCTATGCGCGACACACTTCGTTCGCTCAACCTTTCCAATTCCGCGGCAATCGCCGTATACGAAGCACTCCGTCAGCGTGACTTCGAGGGTCTTCGTCCCGACGGCGAGCTGACTGAATATAAGTGGGATGAATAAAACGAAAAAATGCACCGTTTTCACGGCGCATTTTTATTTTACTGTATTTCGCATCTGCGGCGCTTTAACTGTTCGAGGAACAGTACCACACTGAAGGCAAGCAGCGACGTTGCCGATATGAGCGCGCCATATTTCACACAGCTTGGTGAGTAGTCAAGCTCAATCGTGTGCTCGCCGCCATCAAGCTCTATAGCGATAAGAGAGTCGAGCACTTCTATTATAGATGTTTCCTTACCGTCAACCTTTATTTTCCACCCCTCATCGTACGGGATGGTAAGGAACAAAAGCGAAGCATCCTCACTCGCTGTAACTGTTCCCACAAAGCTACTGTCGGTAAAGCTTTCGATATCGTAGCCGCGGCTTTGAAGCTTTGGCATTATCTCTTTGAAGAGAGCCTCGTCAAGGTAGTAGATATAGTCAGCACCGTTGGCAAGATATACCCTTTTGTCATCAAGCTCCATAGCGAGGCTTATTTCCTCACCTGCAGTCTGCGCACCAAGCGAAACTATGCGATAGGTTTCGTTGGTGAAGAACTCCGAAATCTCCTCGCCGTTTAACAAGAGGCGTGTGTCACGCTTGTATTCTGATGGGAAATGCACAAATATTTCGTAGTTGTTGACGGGTGTAAACGTCCACGTAAGTCTGCCTGCATATCCGTCTTTTATCTTGGTATAGCGCTTGTGTCCCGTAACGTAAGCAAGGTCAAGATTGTCCGTGGCAGGCGAGATGTCCGTATAGGGCTTGAACAGCTCCACGGTTTCTTCTTCGCCGAGCATCGCAGTAACAAGTCTGTTCATATAAGAAAACGGCGACTCGTTTTTATTGTATTCAAGGCTTGTTACATCAGAAGATACCATATATCCGAGCGAGAGTGCGAAGTCATTTTTGTAGACCTTCGCATCGTTTTTGTCATCGTGGAAAATCGCATCTCCCCAAAGCACATTAAGCTCTTTGTTTTCGGGCGCAATGAGATACTTCACGCCAAGTAGACTGTCTGCCACGGGCGTGCCGCCGAGATACTTTGACCAATGTGCCTTTGAGGAATATCCCATACGGCGCAGCAATTCTATCTGGTCAGCATTAAGCGTGGAAGTCGAATTGGTAAGTCCGCGGATATTAAGCGTGAAATTGTCATTAGTCTTGCGATGCTCCGTCTTTTCCGCACGGTAGAATGAGGTGTCGTTCTCATTTATATAGTCTGCGGACGGCTGCCATCTATCTATGAAATCAACGTAAGACGTACGCGAGCTGTAGGTAACGTCATCGTCGAGCGCGACCAAACAGTGAAGCCCGTTGCAGAAAAGCTCGAGCAGAACGAATATACAAAGTATCGTGGAAATTGAGCCTTCGAGCCAGCGCTTATTACAGCCAGACAAAATTATCATATAAGCCGCAATAAATGCGATAGTAAACCATATTGCTATAAAATCAGGCAGATTTTCATATTCAAGCTTCTGAAGAATTATTACAACAAGCCCGAGAACTGCCCCAACCGCAAGTACAGGAGTCGTACCGATGTCTTCTATATGCTCAAATGCCTTATACGCCATAACTATAATGAAGAAGCAGAATATAAAGCTATATCGGTAGTTGAGCCAGTTCGGGTTCTGGAATCCGTGCCACGCCATATCAATAGGCGAGGAGATAAAGCTAAACAGCAAAATTCCAATAAGTGCTCCGTACGCCACCTTCACACGGGGTGTTATCTGCTTTATAAAGAAAAACAGCACAAGCAGTATAAGTGTGAGCGTTCCAGAATATACGAAGGGCCACCCTTCGGGACGCACGGTGTCGTACGAGCCTGGCAGTAATTTCGTTATAAAATCAAGGAAATCAAACTTCTGCGTGAAAGCGTAATTGGGGTTTGAGAAGGTGGTCTTACCAAACGTGAGCGAATAGTACGCAGGCAGAATGATTATTGCCGCAAGACCCACGGCTATAGCCGAGAAAAGTGCCATCCTTCCAAAGCACTTTATAAAATGTGCCTTCTCACCGAGCGGATTTCTCTGTTCAGGCGTACACATCAGATAGTAAACGAAGAAGTATATCGCCACACCGATGCACACCATGTAGCCAATGTAATAGTTTGAGAAGACCGCCACAGCAAGTGTCAGCGTAAAAAGCTTGTATTTACGATGCTTTATAAGCTCTTCCACGCCGAGCATGATAAGCGGCAAGAACAAAAGGCAGTCTATCCACATCGTGTTGTGCTGCATCACAACGGCGTAAGAGGTCAGCGCATAAAGCAAGGAAAAGATTACTTCGCTTATCGGCTTCGTGGGGTGAGACTTGTGCAGATACACGCACATATTCATACCCGAAAGTCCGCATTTAAGAAGGAGTATAGTAAGAAGTGACTCGGTTATCATTCCTTCAGGGAAAAGAGCCACAAGAAACGTGAACGGGCTTGCGACGTAATACGCGACTATTCCGAGAAACTCCCCGCCAAGTGCTCGTTCAAACGAATAGAGTATTCCCTGCTCGCCTCTGAAAAAGTCGCGCATAGCCTCGAAATAGTAAACATACTGACCGTTGAGGTCGAGCACGAGAGCCGAGTTTTCGCCAAACGGAAAAACTTCCATTGCAACATAAATAAGCGCCATAATAAGAATGGGTAGTATAAACGCAAGTCCAATATGGTGCATACCGTCAAGCGGCGCTAAAAGCCGTGCCAGCCAAAGCGGAGCTTTAAACTTTCTCTTTTCTTCCATAATCTTTGTAACCTTTCAAAGCTTTTTCACACGTCCAATTACTCCAGAGAGGCGTCCGCGTGAATAATATGCTTGATGCTTTTTTCAATCTTAATCCGCGGAAGCGTTAAATCACGTCCGCAGTTTTCGCAAACCATACGAATGTCACTGCCCACACGAAGCACTCGGAAGCGTACGCTTTTTGGCGAACAAGGGTGTGGCTTTTTCATTTCAAGAATATCGCCGACAAATATCTGCGGTATAGCGGGCATAACTTTTACCTCCGTAAGTTTTGTTTAAAGTAATTATACCACATTTTTCTTTAATTGTACAGAGCTTTTTAAAAAATCAAAAGTATGATTTCTGTGCAAAATAGAACAATATTGCTCAAATATTAAACAATATTGCCCAAATGGCGCAAAATCCACGCAAAATTTTCAAAAACGTGCTAAACTGTATTATAGATAGATTTTTATGTAAGGAGTTCGTAATTATGGCATTAACATACATAATAAACGGCAAAATCGTAATGCCCGACGGCATTGTGAGTGGCAAAGCCCTCGCTTTCGACGAAGCTACCGGCAAAATTGACTCGCTGACCGATAATATTCCCGCCGGCGCAAACGTAATCGATGCAAACGGCAACTACGTTGCGCCCGGACTTGTTGATATCCACATTCACGGATATCTCGGTGAGGACACCTGCGACGCCAAGCCCGA
>JAZNLM010000104.1:0-10380 GCA_045579105.1 Candidatus Flemingiibacterium sp. | reverse complement strand
CGTAAAGCGCATCGTAAAGCGGGCGCAGATACGGGTCAATCTTGTTCTGCAAGTCACCAGGCAAAAATCCGAGCTTTTCGCCTGCTTCAACCGCGGGGCGTGTCAGTATGATACGCTCCACCTGTTTCGACTTTAACGCCGTCACAGCCATCGCAACGGCAAGGAACGTCTTACCCGTTCCCGCAGGTCCGATACCCATTATAACAGTGTTCTTCTTTATCGCCTCAACGTATTTCTTCTGTCCTACAGTCTTTGCCTTTATCGGCTTGCCGCGGGTGGTAAGGCATATCGTGTCGTCGTCGAGAAGCGAAAGCTCGCTCTTTTTACCGTCCGACACCATATCTATAACGTAGTCTACATTCTGGGCTGTGAGCGTGTTCCCAAGCTTCGTCATACGCTTAAGATACCCCAGCGCATCCACAGCACGCTCAACATCACCGATGTCCGTGCCGCTCACGCTTACGGCATCCCCCGTGCCGTTTGTATCGGCACTTGAACGAATGGTTACGCCAAACGTATCTTCAAGCTTTTCCAGATTAACGTCAAGCTCACCGAAAAGGGCCGCCGTTTGCTCGGCAGACTCGGTGAGTATTACTTTTTCAGGCATTTATTTATCTCCTGTGTTTTGATTTGTATATATAGGCACCTCGACGGCTATATCCTTTACAACGGTAAGCTCGCACTCGATAACATACGCGCCGTCACGAAGCCCAGCTTTTACTTCACGCGAAACAAGTTCCGCTTCCTTCGCCACCTCGGCACATCGTGCCCGAAGCTGTTTGTATGCCTCTGTACGTGCCTCGTCTTCTGTTCTCGTAATCGGAACATATTTGCACTCCCGATACACCGTTTCGTTGACAGTTATCGGCACGGTGACAGTATCAAAAAAGCAAAGCTGTTTCTCCCTTACTATTTTATCACAATTTTCAGGTAAATTCGAGGTATTTGCGAAAATTTTTAGAGAAATTCCGAAAAAATTAAAATATTTCTCCGAAAACTCACGTCCCGTCACCTGCAAATTGGTATCTTCAAGCGGAACTTCCACTAAAATATCCCGTGTTACTCTTGCTAAAACCGTACCTCTCGCATGAGTCAAGCGCAGTCCATGCTTCATCTGTTGGATTCCCGAAGCTAGCAGTTCGCCCTTTCTGACAAGCTCCTCTTCTCGCGCTATCTTCTGTCCGCGAAGTATTTCCATATACTCAACCACACCGTCCTCGCTCGCAACTAGGTTATGCGGAGCACTCTCATCTATATCGAAAATGTGTCCTTCCAGCTCTCGCACTTCCACCGTGGCGTGTGTACCACGAAGATTTACTGATACCCACGCGAACTTATCGTCTTCAAGCAAAAATTCGCTGTGAAGCCTGTCAAAATCTATTGAGGGAATATACGTCCCCACCGAGCACCCGAGAGATTCAAGTCGCGAGAGTATTTCCCTATCGGAAATCTTGTCATTTCCAACCACCTCAAAAGACCATATGAACTGTTCTGACAGCCAAAGTATCAATACAAAAAGTACCGCGCCAACAGGTATTCCCACACGTTTTTTATATCTCTGAAAAAGATACGGAAGCCCGTGCTCCGACACTACCTCATACTCGATAAAATTCTCATTAAATGCCGTTTCTATCATCGCGCACTGCGAGCGTGTGAGGGAAAATGTGAGCGTGTCGGAGTTTCTTTTCAGCAGTCGGAACTCCGTGCCCGACAAAGCAAGTAAATCAGCCGCAGCATCAACATTCCCCGTCACCAGATAGTCGCGCCAACCTTTAAGCCGACGTATCAGATTAAGTAACATCGTCCACCTCTCCCAAATCCCTAAGACGTATGCAAGTCACCCTGCCGCGCACGGCAATCCTACCATGCGTAAAGCTTTGCAGTTCAAGCCCATCACCGCTTATATTAACAACTCCGTCGCACAGACGAAGCTCCACCTCATTTTCCGTATAATTAACAAGTCCTTCACATCCACTGACGGTAACTTCGCGCTTACCCACCGCCTCAATAAACGAGTTTTTTCCAAAAGTGCCGACAGGTATATCAAGCCCCTCACACAGCCTTTGACTGAACGGGATTTTTTTATTTTTACTCATATTATCTCCCAAGCCTTGCATAATCGTTAATAAGCCCTTCTCCATTCGGTCAATTATATGATATTTTGGCGGTGATTATTATTGTAAGTCAAAAAAAGAAGCGCATGTCGAGGCACATCGGTGCACTAACAGCGCTTTGGCTTGTATCACTTTTTCTTTTGTTTTATTTTCTGCGCTCACCGAGTGCGGCTGCAAATAGTGCACGTATGGCGCTCGACGTATGCGCCGCAGGACTTATACCCTCGCTTTTTCCGTTTATAGTTTTAGTATCGGTGATAAATTCGTCCGGACTTTCGCGCTTTATCGCACAAGCCGTCGGAACACCACTGAAATGGCTGTTTGGTATACCGAAATCGGCTACAACTGCGGTAATTCTCGGCTCACTCGGCGGTTTCCCCATAGGAGCGTTATGCACACGTGAGCTTTATCTTGGCGGTGAAATTACAAAATCCGAGGCAGAGCGGCTTATCACGTTCACCAACAACGCAAGTCCTGCGTTCTGTATCGGGGTGATTGGTGTCACACTTTTCTGTGACGTTGATTTCGGGGTACGCCTGTATTTTTGTCAGATTACTGCATCCGCTATGCTTGGAATTGTTCAGAGAAAACATACAACTCACACTTCGATAAAAATAAAATACACGCCGAAAAGCATATCCTACACCTTAACCTCAGCGATAACAGACGGTGCTTCAGCAATGCTCAAAATATGCGCGTTTGCGGTGTTTTTTACCATTGTGGGAGATGCGCTCTGCTTAACTGTCGGGCACTACTTTGGAAGTGCAGCTTCGTCATTTGCAGGCGCAGTATGCGAGCTTACGCTCGGCGCAAGGTGCTCTGCTTCGCTCGGCGGCAAAATATCGCGTGTACTGTGCGCATTTGCTGTCGGTTGGTCGGGTATTTCCGTACATACGCAAATTGCTTCGATTCTTTGCGACTGTGATATATCAATGAGGCGGTATTACCTCTGCAAATTAACGCAGGGAATTTTAACCGCCTCACTAATATTTATTTTTGTTTAAGTTTTTCTCCCTCAAACCGGAGAAGCCTCGCCTTTTTACCCACGACAAGCACCTGCCCTACGAGTTCAATGCCTATTTCATCAAGCATTGCGCCAATGTATGACATTGCATACTTATCCGCCTTCGATGCAATTGGTTCAATCGCACTGGGATGCGAGTGGGCAATTATCACTTTATGAGTTTCATAGTATGACGCAAATTTCATCAGCTTGCCTACGTTTACAGATACCTGCGCACCCCCACCTTGGGCAATTCTCTCAAGAGCTATCACAACTCCGTCATCGTTAAGCGCGGCCGCCCAAAGTTCTTCTTCGAGACAGTAGCACATTACTCCGACAAACATCTCCTCATATTCTGTAATGCGCTTGCCGACCGACGGAGTCCTGGAACCCATTGAAACAAGTTTTCCGATAATCAAAAGTAGTATCGCCGCATGACGAGTCATTCCCTTGATGCGTACAAGCTCGGAGTATTTCGCGTGATATGCGTGCCGCACCGTACCGAAATGCCTTTCAACCTCGTCTGCGGTTTCGCGGAGCACAGGTGTTACATTGGCGTATGAAAGTACGAGGCAAAATAATTCCTTATCGCTCATCCCGGAGTCGCCGGATTTTTTATAGCGCGCCCGAAGTTCTTTGGCGTATTCATTATTCATTTGCGCTGTGTCGGTCATACTCCACCCCTTATACCATCTTGTATTACTTGTTCTTTATTCTTTCCTTTTCGTACTGCATCTTGTAAAGATTATAGTAACGTCCTCGAGCGGCAAGAAGCTCGTGATGGTTTCCCTGTTCGACAATCTCGCCGTGGGAAAGAACGATTATGTTATCGGCGTGCTGTATGGTGGAAAGTCTGTGTGCAACCATAAGCATCGTGCCAATATTCATCATCTTTTCGAGTGAATCCTGAATTAAAATCTCTGTTTCCGTGTCAATATTGGCAGTTGCCTCGTCAAGTATCATCACCGTGGGCTTATGTATTATAGTACGTGCAAATGACAAAAGCTGACGCTGACCTGCAGAGAAATTGTTTCCGCGCTCACGCACTTCTTCGTCAAGACCGTCTGTAAGCTTGCCTATAAACTTATCTGCGTTTACATAACGGCAAGCCGCCATAACTTCTTCGTCGGACACTCCCTCGAGACGAAGCAGTATATTACTGCGTATTGTTCCCGAGAAAAGAAATACATCCTGAAGCATCTGTCCGAAGTGTCGGCGAAGCGAAGAAATCTTTATTTTCTTGATGTCTATACCGTCTATGAGTATCTGTCCCTTTTGAATATCATAGTTGCGGCAGATGAGCGAAAGTATCGTGGTCTTACCCGAGCCGGTAGAGCCGACGAACGCCACCGTCTGCTTTGCATCCACTTTAAAGGAAACGCCGCGAAGTACCCACTCGTCAGGCACATACGAGAACCATACATCACGAAACTCTATGCTTCCCTCAACGTTTTCAAGCTCGATAGCATCAGGCTCGTCAACAACGCCCGGCTCTATATCGAATATCGTAAATATCTTCTCTGCCGATGCAAGCGCTGACTGAAGCCAGTTGAACTGTTCTGCAAGGTTCTGTATCGGGTTGAAGAATTTGGTAATGAACATATAGAACGACACGAGCACGCCGCTGTCGATACTCTGACCTAAAAATACAACATCTTTTATATATCCGCGTCCACCAAGATACAGAAGGCAGAGCACCGAGGAAATATAGAGCATATAAACGACAGGTCTGAAAATACCGAACACAAATATCTGCGCGCGCTTTGCCTTACCGAGCGCCTGATTTTTAGCATCAAACTCCGCCTTCTTATGCGCTTGGCGATTGAATATCTGCGTGATTTTCATACCAGAAAGGTTTTCGGATAAGAACGTGTTGATATCGGTGGTTCCGTCCTTTACTCTGCGGTAAGCTCTGCGCGAGAACTTACGGAAGATAACAGTAAAGAGTACGATAAACGGCACAAAGCACAGCACCATCAGCGTGAGCTGATAGTTAAGCAGCATCATCGCCGCGAGCACACCGATAATAACGAAAATATTCTTGATAAGGTTTACCAGAATATTCGTAAACATTATCGAAATTGCACCGGTATCGTTGGTAACGCGAGTTACAAGCTTGCCCACGGGGTGCTCGGTGAGTTGTGCGTGGGAAAGGCTTTCGATGTGAACGAAGAGGTCCTGTCGGATACACGAAAGTATTTTTTGTCCTGTCTTCTGGAGAACTATAGCCTGAATATACGAGCATATCAGCGAAACAGCGAGTATGCCTGCGTAAACAAGGATAAGCGATATAAGACGGGACATCTCAAAATCGTCCTTTATCATCTCCTCGATGCTTCCTACCAATAGCGGCGACACAACGTCGTATGCTATCGAGAAAAGCATTATAATAAGAACGAACACAAAGCTTCCGGTATACGGCTTTGCGTATTTGAGAAGGCGCTTCATTATCTCGGAATCCTTCATATGACGGTCAAAGCCGATTGCTTCTTTTTTATCTTTTATGGAAAGATACGCAATTATAAATACTATCGACAAAATACCGGCTATTGCGCCTACAACGAGGAGTGGGTAAAATTCCATCATTACTTATCGCCCCCTCTCTCTTCATCAAGGCGCTGGAGCGCCACCATATCACGGTAATCCTCACACCGCTGCATAAGCTCTTCGTGCGTACCAACATCGGCTATACGTCCTTCGTCAATAAACACTATCTTGTCCATCTGCTCGATAGTGGATATACGGTGTGCGATAAGAATGGTCGTCTTGCCGCGGCGGATATTTCTTAAATTATCGAGTATAACCTTCTCGGTCTTTACGTCTACCGCGGAAACAGAGTCGTCGAGTATGAGTATAGACGCATCTTTCATAAGTGCGCGCGCTATAGAAATACGCTGCTTCTGTCCACCTGAAACGGTTACACCGCGTTCACCGAGCACAGTCTTATACGCATCGGCAAAACCGATGATGTTATCGTGTACGTCCGCCATTTTTGCGGCGTTTTCAACGGCAGCGAAATCTCCGTTGTCGGTTGCGAAAGCGATGTTATTTTCAATCGTGTCGCTGAAAAGGAAGTTATCCTGCGGAACGTATGCGGCGTATTTACGCACGGTATGTATCGGAATAGAGTTAATGTCACGTCCATCGATAAAGAGCGTGCCGTCGGGAACGTTGTAGGTGCGCAGAATCAGGTCAACCAGAGTTGTTTTACCCGAACCTGTCTTACCTATAATACCAACGTTTTCGCCTGCGTTTATTTTAAAGGAAACGTCGGACAATGCCTTGTAATCACCATCAGGATAGGTGAAATCGAGCGAGCGGAATTCGATATCGCCGCGTATCGGCTCACCTTCGGTAACGTCATGGCGGTCAAATACGTCCGGCTTTGCATCAAGCAGTTCGGAAATACGCTTGAGCGAAGCCTTGCCGCGCGATGCCATTTCGATAAGCTGTGAAATCGCCATAACCGGCCAAACTATAGCGGTAAAATAGCCGATAAACTCCATAAGCTCTCCCGCGGTGAAAGTCTTCTCGTGAACGAGATAACCGCCATATCCGAGAATAACGCATATAACAGATTCGACGAAAAGCGTAACGCTTATGTTTAAAAGAGTGGATGCCTTAATGTAGTCAACGTTTGCCTTTTCGTTGTCCTTGTTAAGCTTTTTGAATGCCGCAAGCTCCAGAAATTCCTTAACGAAAGCCTTTATAACGGCGATACCTGAAAAGCTCTCCTGCGAGAAATCCGACAGAGAGGAAAACGCCGCCTGACGTGTTTCCCACTTATCCATCATGTATTTTCCGACGATAGTACCGACAATAAGTAAAAGCACCATCGGAATTAGAGTAAGTCCCGTTAAGAGCAAGTCCATACGAGCCATTTTATATATTGCCAGAACACCTAGAAAGAGCGCGTCACAAAGCATAAGCACGCCCGAACCGAAGCAATCCTGCACAGTTTCAAGGTCATTTGTGAAAAGTGACATCATATTGCCAACCTTGTTTACCTGATAATACTGCTGGGAAAGGTCCTTACAGCAATCGAACATACGCTCACGCAAGTCGGTTTCTACCTTTATGCCTGCGCCAAAAAAGCATATACGCCACAAAAAGCGTCCAATTACCATAACAATTATAATGCCAATTAGCGGCAAGCAGATATGGTCAAGAAGAAAGTCCATATCAAACGCGACGGTTTCACCGCCGTATTCTACCGCGCCGTTATTGAGTCCGTTTACAACAAGCCTGTAAAGTTCGGGAATTATAAGCTGAAAATAGTCGATGACTACAAGCGCTAATATACCGAGCAGCAGTGACGGCGAGTATTTAAGATAATAACGGTTTATATGTTTTCCGAAAATCACCCGTTTTTCCTCCGTAGTGTTTTATTTTAAAATAGGTCTTATCTCAAATCAGTTTTATAAGTATATCATATATGCAGCAAAAAATCAATAGAAACAGGGAAATTAAAGCACTATGCTTGATATTTGTTTGATTTTGTGCTACAATAAATTAAAAAGCCCAGAGGAGTAAAAACAATGCTTACTATAGGACAGAAAGCCCCCGATTTCACACTCAATGATAAAAACGGCAACGCCGTAAGCCTTTCGGATTTTAGAGGCAAGACCGTGGTTTTATATTTCTATCCAAAGGACAACACTTCGGGCTGTTCAAAGCAAGCCGCCGCTTTTGCCGCACTCAATGATGAGATTGAGGCACTCGGGGCGGTTATCGTGGGGATTAGCCGAGACAGCGAGGCTTCACACGTGAAGTTTGCCGAAAAATATTCTCTGCCCTTCACGCTTCTTTCGGACATCGACAGAACCGTTCACGAAACGTACGGGGTTTGGCAGGAAAAGAATCTTTACGGCAAAGTCAGTATGGGCGTTGTACGCACGACATTCATCATAAGCGGCGAAGGTATTATCGAAAAGGTTATGAAAAATGTAAAAGGGGGAACGAATCCAGCAGAGGTGCTCGGATATCTATCAGCCCGGTAAAATAAAAAAGACAGAACTTGTCCAAAAATTTCAAAACCCACTTGAAAAAAGCTATAATTTGGTATATAATGATTTTGTTAGATTTTATTTTTTACTTCAGGAGAAATACATAATGAAAAAAGCAGTAATGTACGGCGCAGGCAATATCGGACGCGGCTTTATCGCACAACTCTTTTCAAAGTCGGGCTACGACGTTGCACTTATCGACGTAAATAAGGCAGTTATTGAGAAGTTAAACGAGGAAAAGTGCTATCCCGTAAAGGTAGTTTCTGCCGAGGGTATGCACGAGGATATCGTAACGGGTGTATGCGGTGTTGACGGTATGAGCATTGATGCTGTTGCTGATGCTATCGCAGACGCAGATGTTATGGCGACTGCTGTCGGCGTAAACATTCTTCCCAGAATCGCAGGCAACATAGCAGAAGGCGTACGCCGCCGTTTTGCAAAAACGGACGCGCCGCTTAACATCATAATCTGTGAGAATCTTATCGATGCAGACAAGTATCTCGCATCGCTTATTAAAGAAAAGCTCACCGAGGATGAAATCAAGCTCTTCGATGAGCGTATCGGTCTTGTTGAAGCATCGATCGGTCGTATGGTACCGATAATGTCCGAGGAGATGCAGGAAGGCAACATCCTCAAGGTTTGGGTTGAGCCGTACTGCGAGCTTCCCGTTGACAAAAACGGCTTCAAGGGCGAAATCCCTTACGTTGTAAATATGGTTCCTTTCGCTCCGTTTGAATACTTCATTCAGAAGAAGCTCTTTTTACACAACATGGGTCATGCCGCAACCGCTTATTACGGCATCCGCGAAGGCAAGGCTGAAATCGCCGATGCTATCGCAGTTCCCGCAATATACGAAAAAGTACGCGCGGCTATGCTTGAGTCCACGAAGGCTCTTTCAACCGAGCACGGCGTTCCGTATGAGGACGTTCTCGCAGCAACTGAGGACCTGCTCACACGTTTCGCAAATCCGCACCTTCACGACACAGTAACCCGTGTAGGCCGCGATGTACTGCGCAAGCTCGCAAAGGGCGACCGTCTTATTGGCGCGGCGCTTCTCTGCGAAAAGCACGGTCTGCCTAACGACAACATTCTCCGCATCGCAGCAGCAGCAACTCTCTTCCCTGCGGATACGGACGAATTTGCCGCAAAGCTTAACGTTATGATCGAAGAAAACGGTATTGAAACCGCACTTGCAAACGTTACCGGACTTGATGCAGACTGCGAGATGATAAAAAAGATCGTGGCTATGCGCAAGGAGCTCATGTAAAAATAAATTCAGGGCGGGATATTTCCCGCCCGTTTTTGTTTTTTGCAATCTCATGTTAATCTCGACGCACTGTGCATAAAATATGCTCCAATTTTATCCATGTGCTATGTATAGATATCGAATGAAGAAAAACATCTCCACGGATTCCCGCGGAGATGTTTGATTTTTTACTTCGTACCGAAAATTCTGTCGCCTGCGTCGCCAAGGCCGGGAACGATATAGCCGTTTTCGTTAAGACATTCGTCAACGTTAGCGCAGTATATCTGAACATCGGGATGAGCCTTCGTGAGCGCTTCAATCCCCTCCGGAGCCGCAATAAGACAAAGGAATTTAATATGCTTTCCGCCGTAGGACTTGATCTGACCGATAGCGTCGATTGCCGAGCCGCCCGTTGCGAGCATCGGGTCAACAACAACGATAAGTCTCTCGTCAATGTCCGGCGGCAACTTGCAGTAGTACTCGTGCGGCTGGAGCGTTTCCTCGTCGCGGTACATACCGATGTGGCCGACTTTTGCGGACGGAACGAGATTTAGAAGTCCGTTTACCATACCAAGGCCTGCACGGAGTATCGGAACAACAGCAAGCTTCTTTCCCTTGATAACCTTCTGCGTGGTCTTCCCAATAGGAGTTTCAATGTCGATATCTTCAAGCGGAAGATCACGAAGTGCCTCGTAGCACATAAGCATCGTGATCTCCTCAACCGACTCACGAAACTCCTTATTGGATGTGGACTTCATACGCATAATAGTGGTCTTATGCTGAATAAGCGGATGATTGAAAATAGTTACGTTTTTCATTTGGTTTTCCTTTTGAAATTTACTGTTCTTTAGCCTTGGAAACGATGAGGTTTACAATGATACCAAGAATGAGTGCACAAGCGATAGAGGTAATAGTAATCTTACCAAAATTGAGAGTAAGACCACCGATACCTGCAATAAGTATTGTGGACACAACAAACAAGTTCTTATTCTGGTTGAGATCAACCTTCTG
>JAZNLM010000103.1:0-4799 GCA_045579105.1 Candidatus Flemingiibacterium sp. | reverse complement strand
GTGCAGTCGGTGTCAAAAAACAGGTCAACGCCGTTATCTTCAAGAAAGTTTTCAATGCGGAGATATATTTCGCGTGCTTTTTCAGTTCCCATATGTCGTATCGGGCAATCCACAAGCTTAAGCCCGGATTGTATCGCACGTCTGCGTATCTCTTTGATCTTATCCGTATTATCTATTCCTTCGATATGCTCGTCCGCACCGAATTCAAGATAGATGGAGTCAGCGTATTCGATAAGGTCTTTTGCATTCTGCCAGCCGATAAGTTCGGGAAGTTCACCGCCAACGTCGGGAGATAATGAAAGCTTGCCGTCGGAGAATGCACCGGCACCTGAGAAGCCAGTGGTGATATGGCAGTACGGCTTGCACTGTACGCACTCCTTGGTTTTTATCTTGGGGCAGTGGCGTTTTTCAACGGGAAATCCCTTTTCTATAAGAAGTATACTCTTACCGCTATTCTTTCTGATAAGCTCAAGCGCCGTGAAAATGCCCGCGGGTCCCGCGCCAACAATTATTACGTCGTATTTCATAAGAATCTGAACTCCTTTTTTACACAAAAACATTCCGCAAACCCTGGGTTTACGGAATGTAATTATACTGTGATATAATTACAAATAATTATATCACAGTTTTGGCATTTTGTCAATCCATATTTGCATTCAGATAAAAAGCGGCCTAAGCTGCCTGCCCTCGCTCGCCGCCACTAGTGCCTCGGGAATTTTTTCAAAATCAGCCACAAGCGAATGAGGCTTTGAAACAATGTCGTCCTGCTCAAGCGGAACAAAGTAAACCGAACGTCGCTTCAAAAGGCGCGCTAGATTTTCCAGATTGCCAGACATTGCATCGTTGCTTGCAAGTGCGATAAGAAGCGGTCTGTCCGCGCGGAGATGCGCCTTGCACGCCATTGTAACCGCGCCATCGGCAATACCGTGCGAGAGCTTTGCGAGTGTGTTTCCCGTACATGGCGCAACTACCAGCATATCAAGCCTTATCTTCGGTCCAAGCGGCTCGGCATCTTTAACGGTATGGATTATCTCATGCGAGCATATCCGCTCGATACGGTCGCATATATCTGCCGCTGTGCCGAAGCGCGTGTCAGTGGTATAGGCACACTCGCTCATTATTGGGAGCAGTGTATGTCCGTCGCCGACGAGTTTTTCCATTAGTTTCATACTGCGTGACAGCGTACAGAACGAGCCGCAAAGTGCATAGCCTACGTACATATATCACGCCTCCCAAGCTCCTCAATGACCGCATCTGCAATTATTTTCCCAGACGTAACAGGTGCGATCTTACCGGGAAGCGACAACGCCCATATCACGTTCAATTTTAATCTGTCGGCAACCGGTATATCAATGCCGCCCGGTTTTGAAGCGAGGTCCACAACAAGCGTTTGCCTCGGAATCAGTATTAGCTCTTTTTCACCGAGTACTGTATGAGGCACGGTGTTGAATATCATATCAAAGCTTCTCTCTCGAAGTAGTTCGCACAGCTCACCCGTTTCGGCGACCTTATATCCGTCAGCGCGTATCCACGCAAGGTCCGACGGCTTTCTCGCGCTTGCTGTTACTTCTACACCAAGACGTGAGAGCAGACGGGACAGCACCTTGCCAATGCGACCGTAACCGATAACAAGTGCACTTGAACCGTTAAGCGTGGTGGTCAGTTCGTGCATTGCTATCTCAATAGCCCCCTCAGCACTCGGAATGGCGTTGGCTATCGAAAAAGCCTCGCTTTCGTAGTAATCGAAAACTTCTATTCCCTTCTCTTGGCAAAAAGTGATAAACTTGCTCGGAAGCTTGCCACCGCAAACGAATTTAACGCCGTTTTTTATAAGCATTTCCGAAAGAGCGGAAAATTTAAGCGGTACACCGCCAAGCGGCATAGATACGGTTGCGCCGTCTGCGGCAGATGGCAGAGGCAACACAACGGCGTGGCTTCCGAAAATCGCGTCGGATACACTCGCAGCTACTTTTCCGCAATCATTAACGTCATCGCCTAAATGGCTAGAAAGCACTTCGTATACGCTGACACTCGGCTGTGAACAGCAAAGCGAATCAACTACGCTCATAGCCTCGCTTGCTTCGCCGCCAAAGCCATACAGCGCGACCTCATATCCTGCCCCTACCAGCTCCGAGCCGACGATAAGCTGGCGAGCATCCCCGCCGATAACGGCAATTTTATATTTATTATTTGTCATAGCTATGACGTTCCTCCAAAATGTATGTCTGCGCCAAAGGTGACGCATTACAGTTTATGCGAGGACGCTCCACACTGCCCGTGGGCGCGAGGTTTACAAAACACACCTTTCAGAGTAGTTTTAATTTTATCACTATTTCCACTTGAAAAAAGGCTGACTTTATGCTATAATTATTTTATCAGTGATATATGAAAGGAAGCCCTCACTCCCGTGAGAGCATTGGTTATAGATATGGGCGGATTATTCGGAGTAGTATCAAAGGAAGACTGCGTGTTCGATTTATTCTTCGGCACAGACTACCATTCCCATCTCGGTACACGCCGCGGAGGTATGGCTGTTTGGGGAGAAAACGGTTTCGAGCGCGCTATTCATAATATTGAAAATTCACCCTTCCGTACCAAGTTTGACAAAGACGTCGGCGAAATGAAGGGTACGTCAGGCATCGGTTGTATTTCCGACAGCGAGCCACAGCCGCTTATTGTACGCTCTCACATAGGAAATTTTGCAATCACCACGGTCGGACGTATCAATAACGAAGCAGAGCTTCTCGATATCTGCTTTAAGAAGGGGCATAGCCACTTCCTCGAAATGAGCGGTGGTAATATAAATGCTACCGAACTTGTAGCATCGCTTATCGCGCAAAAGGATTCCATAGTCGAAGGCATCAAATACGTCCAAGAGCTTGTTGACGGCTCGATGACTATGCTCGTGCTCACTCCCGATGGTATGTACGCCGCACGCGACAGACTTGGCCGCACACCCGTTGTTATCGGTAGAAAAGACAGCGCATTCTGTGCTTCTTTCGAAAGCTTCGCTTACCTTAACCTCGGTTACACGCACTATAAAGACCTAGGCCCGTCCGAGATAGTTTATTTGACCGCAAACTCCTGCACCACCGTCGCAGAGCCTAAAAATGAGATGCGCATATGCACATTCCTCTGGGTTTACTACGGCTACACCACCTCGAACTACGAGGACGTAAACGTTGAGATAATGCGTAACCGCTGCGGAGCAAAGCTCGCACAGCGCGACAAGGGACTTGTTTCTCCAGATATAGTTGCAGGTGTACCCGATTCGGGAACGGCACACGCCGTCGGATATGCCAACGCATCAGGCGTTCCATTCGGCAGACCGTTTATAAAATACACGCCCACGTGGCCGCGCTCCTTTATGCCGACTATTCAGGCGCAGAGAAGCCTCATCGCGAAGATGAAGCTTATCCCGATAGACCAGCTTATCAGAGACAAAAATCTTTTGCTCATCGATGACTCTATCGTTCGCGGTACGCAGCTCGGTGAAACCACGGAATTTCTCTATCAGAGCGGCGCAAAAGAAGTGCATATCAGAACGGCATGTCCGCCGCTTCTCTATGGATGTAAGTACCTTAACTTCTCGCGTTCAAAAAGCGAGCTTGACCTTATTACTCGCCGTGTAATTCTCCGTCGCGAGGGCAGCGAAGAAGCGGCAAAGGCAAAGCTCCACCTTTACTCCAATCCCGAGACACCCGAATACAAGGGTATGGTCGAGGATATACGCAAGGAACTCAACTTCACTTCTCTTGCGTTCCAACGTATCGACGATATGATTGAATCTGTGGGAATTGACAAATCCAAACTTTGTACCTACTGTTGGACAGGAAAAGAATAAAAACTTACGGAGTTGCCGTTTGGCAACTCCGTTTTGTTGTATAGCGATACCCGTTTGAGTGTGGGTATACGTTATTTACCCTTCTTGTCGAACGCGGGATTGATTGCAAAGAAATTTTTGGAGTCGAGATTATCCTGCACGTTACGAAGCAGCTCGCCGAAACGCTGATAGTGAACAATCTCGCGCTGACGAAGGAATTTTATAACATCGTTCACGTCAGGATCGTCGGACAAACGTAAAATATTGTCATAGGTTGTTTTCGCCTTCATTTCTGCTGCCATATCCTCATGAAGATCGGTTATGGGATCCCCCTTAACCTGAATTGTAGCTGCAGTCCACGGAGTGCCCGATGCCGCCTGGGGATATACGCCCGTTGTATGATCAACGAAGTACGTGCCAAAGCCTTGCTTTTCGATTTCATCGGGTGAAAGGTTACGGGTAAGCTGATAAACGAGCGTTCCGACCATTTCCAGATGGGCAAGTTCTTCCGTACCTATTGACGAATGAAATTGTGCATGATATAATATATAGTATAGGAGGGGTGAAAAATGATACGACTACTGACAGAATACTACCAAACCCACATGAGCAAGGAGCAATTGGAACGTGCCGCCGACCTTTTGCGATTTTCCGACACCGATTTGTTAATAGAGGAACTGACACACTCATATAATTGCTATGTAAAAGAACATAGCAAGGAGCAGACACTTTTGATTACAAACCCAGATGCACTTTTTCGTTCAGCAGAGGCACAGGCTGTCTTTGTTGCCGAGTTTAAAAAATACATAAGAGATGTAATGGGTATCAAGAGAGAGGAAGTGCAAAATGGGAAAACTGATAATAACAGAAGCAACGGAAACGACACTAAAAACAGATGATAATAAACCGCACAGGGTTTGTGCATACTGTCGTGTATCAACGGATGAAACTGACCAAAGAAATTCATTGAAAGCAC
>JAZNLM010000102.1:0-3054 GCA_045579105.1 Candidatus Flemingiibacterium sp. | reverse complement strand
TCTTCCTAAGCCCGCTTGGCCTCCGACTTCGTGCAAGAAACGCTCGCGGCAACATCAGCGGCTGGAGTGATACCTCGAAGATGCTTCTTGACGGTATGGCTAAAACCGAATTTACCGGTTACGGCAACACGGTTACCGACGGCGCAAAGGTTGTCGCAATAATCGTTGACGATGCTCCTGTAGACACCGTTACCGAAGGCGACTTCACGCTTATCCTCGACAAAACTCCCTTCTACGGTGAAGGCGGCGGTCAGGTTGGCGACAGCGGTACTATCTATGATAACGATACAATGATTTCCGTCACCGACACAAAGAAGTCCGACGGAGTTTATATCCACCTTTGCACTCTCGTAAACGGTGACGTTAAGGTTGGCGACGTTGTTCGCGCAGAGGTTGACAGTATGCGCCGCTCGGCTATTATGCGCAACCACTCCGCAGCTCACCTTCTCCAGGCGGCTCTCCGTCAGGTGCTCGGCTCTCACGTTGAGCAGGCAGGCTCCTACGTTGACGAGCAGCATTGCCGCTTCGACTTCACTCACTTCGCGGCACTTACCGCAGATGAGCTTCAGAAGGTTGAAGGTCTTGTAAACGCACACATTCTTCTTGGTGAAGAAATAGTTACCAAGGAAACAGATATCAATACCGCAAGAAGCGAGGGGGCTATGGCACTGTTCGGCGAAAAGTACGGCGATGTTGTCCGCATGGTTAAAATGGGAACGTTCTCCACCGAGCTTTGCGGCGGTACTCACCTTGACAATACAGCAAAGGTCGGACTTTTCAAGATAGTCGGCGAATCGTCTGTCGCGGCAGGCGTAAGACGTATTGAGGCTATTACAGGTCTTGGTGTACTCGCACACATCAAGGCGCAGGAAAAGACTATCGTCGACACCGCTCGTGAAATGAAGACCAATCCCGCAGAGATCGTTAAACGCGCTGCACAGCTCACCGAGGAAGTAAAGAGTGCAAAGAACGAAATCGATGCACTCAACGCAAAGATTGCTGCTTCCAAGACTGCTGACATTATGAACGGCGCAGTTAAGGTTGGCGCAGTTACCGTTGTGGCTTCGCTCACCGAGGGTATGACTCCCGATGCGGCACGTCAGGTTATCGACGACCTCAAGGCAAAGGATGATGCAATCGTAGTTCTTCTCGCAACTAACGTTGACGGCAAGCTCAACCTCGTTTGCGGATGCGGCAAGGCAGCTGTTGCGGCAGGCGCAATGGCAGGCAAGATAGTAGGCGCTGCTGCAGCTATTGCAGGCGGTAAGGGCGGCGGACGTCCCGACAGCGCAATGGCAGGTGCCGCAGATGCATCCAAGCTTGCAGATGCAGTTGCGGCTGTTCCCAGCATTGTTGAAGGAATGCTAAAGTAAAAATAAATCCATATATAGTAAATCAAATCGCCGAGAGTAACATTCATTGATTGCTCTCGGCGATATTATTAAAATGCATAGTCTGACAGCATTGATGTGTCACGAACAACGAGCCATACGGGATCATTTGAAAGTAAATTTACAAGCTTATATATACCAATCACGTAGAGTGCGTTTGAAATCTTGAAGACATATTTTTTCTGTTTTGATGTTTGATCCACGTAAGTTTCATTGATATTACACTCACGCAATAATTGCAGTGCCGCAAGAGTTTCTCCTTCGTTCAAATCACACCCTTGCATAATATTTTCAATTGTAAACTCGATGTTTTGACTTTTTGCCCCTTCAATTGCCATCTTGTATTCGTAAAAGAAAATTTTTCTAAAGTTGTTGTCCGCCAAATACATTAAGATATGATTATTGTGTCTTTGCTGATAAATAATGTTCTCACTACCCGAATTTTTATAATCACAATCTATAAATGCAAAATCATCTGTCAAAATAAAAGCCCCTTTATCATTTGACAAGCAACCTAACCTGCAACCGGCCTTCAGCTTTTTTCTTTGATATTCAAGTTGAGTCTCATCGGAATTATCAACATTTGTAAATCTCATACGCGTGTTGTAAAAAAATAATTCGTGCAATCTTCTATGACAAAAAGCAGGAAAGTTATCTGCACTTACAGATTCGTTTTTTAGAGTCACTTGTGATACCATAAATATCTTCCAAAGATACACCAAGAGCAAAGGCAATGCGCGGTAATAGCATTATGTCAGGCATAGAAACCTCAGATTCCCATTTTGATACCGCTTGGTTGGTAACTCCGAGTCGTTCGCCCAACTCTGCTTGTGTGATGCTCAATGCTTTTCTGTACTTCGCAATATTTTTTCCAATGCCCATATGATCATACTCCTTTTATCTTTTTCTTTAGTATATCATATGTGACATAAAACTACAAGATATCATTTGGTGAGTTAAATTTTCAATTATAACAAAAATTCGTCAAACAGTTGGATTACAGTAATTATAATGTAAAAATCACGGACAACCAAACGGTTGTCCGTGATTTTTCATTTTATAGCAATGGCTTTGCCGCACGCTCTAAAATGCCGTGCATATGCGCTATCGCAACGCCGTAGTTCGTGATAGGTACGCCTGCCGCTTTTGCCATAGCGTAACGGTAGCGAAGCTCGCGCGCATTTAACGTACATCCGCCGCAGTGTACCACCATTTTGTACTGCGAAAGGTCACTCGGGAACTCCGCGCCCGATGTGAAAACATATTCAACATCCGCGCCCGTGTGTTTTTTAATCCACATAGGGAGCTTGACAGTTCCAATGTCCTCGCACCGACGGTGGTGCGTACAACCTTCGGAAATAAGGATCTTGTCGCCGTCCGTTATACTGTCAAGCGCCTTTGCGCCAGAAACAGCATCGGCGAAATTGCCCTTATATCGTGCCATTAACATCGAAAACGACGTGAGCGATATACCCTCGGGTACTATACTCGAAACAAGGCCGAACACCTGCGAGTCGGTAACGACCATTTTCGGCGTAATTTTTTCAAGAGCCGCAACAAGCTCACTTTCTCGGCAGACAAGCGGTATTGCGCCTACTTCCAACAGATCGCGTATAACCTGCTGCTGCGGGAGTATAAGTCTTCCCTTCGGTGCCGACGCATC
>JAZNLM010000101.1:0-22112 GCA_045579105.1 Candidatus Flemingiibacterium sp. | reverse complement strand
CCGTCTTACCTACAGCGTAACGTATGTTTACTCCGGTACGGCTCCCGAGGGCGTTGTAATTCCCGACAGTTACAATAAGGAAAGCGTAATGTTCGGTGAGACAGTAGGAGTTGAGCCGAAGCTTGAGGCTTACTACGAATTTGAATTTAACGGCTGGCACTCCAACTCCGTTAACATTGCAAACGGCGAGTTTACTATGCCCGCAAAGGACGTTGTTCTTTACGGACGTCACGATGCAGAGTATACCGTTACCTACTACGTGGACGGTAACCGTTACGAGGAGTTCACCGTTATCCCCGGCGAGGTTCACGATATAATCGGTAAGCCCGACGGTACCGGCAACTTCAGCGGTTGGTCAGATCCCTTCAACGTAAAGGAAGGTAAATCGTTCGATGCGGACGAGGGCGACTTCATTATGCCGTGGTCCGATGTTGAGATAAAAGGAAAGTTTACGGTTATAATTCCGATCATTCCTCGCGGTGCGCTCACGATAAGTAAGGTTGTCGAAGCTCCCGAAAACTTCACGGGCTCAAATGAATATACCTTTGAGATTTACCGTGTCGCCACTACCGGTGAAGACCTTATCGATACTGTTACTGTAAAAGCCGGAGAGAGTGTAAGCCTGAGAACAACTCCCGGCGAGTATAGAGTAGTGGAAGTAAACGCAGATGTTGACGGCTTTACCAGAAACACCGTATGCGATGCGGATACTGAGACAATATTTATAGTAAACGCTGAAACTACAGAGGTTACGTTTACTAACATCTATGCTCCCGTAATGCTCGAGAAGGACGATCACTTCGGCTACATTATCGGCTATCCCGACGGAACCGTACGTCCTGAAGCTAACATTACCCGCGCAGAGGTAGTAACGATATTCTTCCGTATGTTCACCGACAGCGCACGTGATTACTACTGGAATGAAAGCAACAAGTTTACCGACGTTGCAGACACCGATTGGTACAATCTCGCAATATCCACTCTTGCAAACGCAGGTGTGCTTGACGGTTATACTGACGGCACATTCAGACCGAACGAAACTATCACAAGAGCAGAGCTTATCAAGATAGCAAGTTCGTTCTACGACACTGCGGCAGGTAAAGAGAGTGAGTTCTCTGATATCGCTGCTCACTGGGCAGAGAAGTTCATCGAAGAAGCTTACAAGCTCGGTATAGTTGAAGGCTACGGCGACGGAACCTTTCACCCCGATGAGCCTGTAACGCGTGCGGAAGCTATGAAGATAGTAAATCGAACACTTGAGCGTGCACCGCACAAAGACGGACTTCTTGATAATATGATTAAGTGGCCTGACAATGCGGACACCGGAAAGTGGTACTACGCAGACGTTCAGGAAGCAACCAACTCGCACGAATATGACTTTACCGGCAAGTACGAAGCCTGGACAGAGCTTCGCCCGATGCGCGACTGGGCAGCGTTAGAGCTTGGATGGCGTGAAGAACACGAAGGGAAATAACCTTTCCGCCAAGGCACAATCGTAAATAGAATGCCCCGAGCCGTTGAATATGCAAAGGCTCGGGGCATTGGCATAATATACAACCATATGGGATATGATTACATAGAGAAGGAGATGTATAAATATTTATGGAGCATTTATACGACACAATAATTATCGGCGGCGGTCCCTCGGGATATACCGCCGCAATGTATGCCGCACGCGCAGGGCTTGATACCGTTCTTATTGAGCGGATGGGCGCGGGGGGACAGATGACGCTTACAACCGACATTGACAATTACCCCGGTTTTGAAGACGGAATAGACGGCTTTACGCTTGGCATGAAGATGCAGAAAGGCGCAGAACGGTTTGGGGCGAAAACGCAGAATGCAGAAGTTGAGTCTGTTGAACTTGAAGGGGAAATTAAGACAGTTAAGACAAACAGAGGAGAATTTTGCGGTAAAACCGTGATTGTTGCCACGGGTGCAAATCCTCGCGAACTTGGTATCGACGGTGAGAAGGAATGGACGTCAAGAGGTGTTCACTACTGCGCGCACTGCGACGGTTTCTTTTACAAGGGTAGGACTGTGGCAGTCATAGGCGGCGGAAATTCCGCAGCATCGGATGCGCTGCATTTATCAAAGTTTGCAGAGAAGGTATACGTTGTCCACCGCCGAGATACACTTCGTGCGACGAAGATATACCACGAGCCGCTTCTCTCTGCAGAAAACGTTGAGTTTGTATGGAACAGCACGGTGGAAAAGCTCATTACCGACGATGCGCTTAAGGGAATAACGGTAAAGGATATCGTAAGCGGCGAACTTTGCGATATCGCGTGTGACGGTGTCTTCGTTAGCATCGGAAGAAAGCCTGCGACGGACTTCCTCAAAGGGAAGCTCACGCTTGATGATAACGGCTACATCGTTGCAGATGAAAGCACAAAAACGGATATTGACGGCGTTTTTGCCGCAGGCGACGTAAGAACGAAAGCTCTCCGTCAAGTAGTCACAGCCGTGGCAGACGGTGCTGTTTCCGTACAATATGCTCAGGAGTACCTGGCACTCCAAAAATAAACCAAGAAAACTGCTGACACAGAAGTATCGGCAGTTTTTATTTCGGAAATTACTGCAACTAAAGGGTAAAAAGATGAAACAAAGCAAATTTTCACCTTATCTTCACATAGCCTTCTTGACAAATCCATATAAGTCTGTTATAATACAATTATGAATATGGTTATATATTTGACGAAATTAACAATTTGACGAAACTGTGAAATTGTGAACAACAAATTGTGCACATTGTCATAAAAATAACGAAGAATAAATAAAAAATAACTATAAAAGGAAGGGAAAATACAATGGCAACGAAAATTCTTGTAATCGACGACGATCTCAATATATGCGATCTCCTGCGCCTTTACTTTGAAAACGAAGGCTACGAGGTCAAGACCGCTAACGACGGTATGGAAGGCGTAAGCTTCTTTAAAATGTATGAGCCTGATCTCGTGCTCCTGGACATTATGCTTCCCAAAAAGGACGGCTGGCAGGTCTGCCGCGAGATAAGAGAGGTTTCAAGCAAGCCTATCATTATGCTTACCGCAAAGGGTGAGGTATTTGACAAGGTGCTCGGTTTAGAGCTCGGCGCAGACGACTTTATGGTAAAGCCTTTTGAAACAAAGGAGCTTTCCGCACGTGTAAAGGCAGTCCTTCGTCGCTACAGCGCTCACGATAACCAGAATGACGATGAAACCATCAAGTTCGACAATATCGAAATTTCCCGTCAGAAGTATGAGCTTAAGTTAAACAGCAAGTCTGTTGATATTCCTCCCAAAGAGCTTGAGCTTCTTTACTTCCTTGCTTCTAACTACAACCGCGTATTCACGCGCGATCAGCTTCTCGACAAGGTTTGGGGCTTTGACTATCTCGGCGATTCCCGTACTGTTGACGTCCATGTTAAGCGTCTGCGCGAAAAACTTGAGGGCGTTTCCGATAAGTGGATACTCAAGACCGTTTGGGGCGTTGGATATAAGTTTGAGCTTCTTCAGTAAGACAATCAAATTATTTTAATTCAATAGGAGATTATTATGGCAAAGAGTATTCAGGACGTGCTTTCTCTTATCAAAGAGAACGTTATCAAAATGGTTGACTTTAAAATGGTTGACATTAACGGTCAGTACCGCCATGTGACTATTCCTGCGGAAAACTTCTCCGAGGACACGATGAAGAGTGGTATCGGCTTTGACGCTTCTAACTATGGCTACGCTGTGGTTGAAAAGAGCGATATGGTATTTATTCCCGATCCCGACACGGCTGTTATCGATCCTTTCTGCTCAATTCCTACGCTCTCTATGACGGGTAATGCGATGATCATCGACTCGCCCGAAAACCGTCCTCTCGCACAGTATCCGAGAAACATTATCCGCGCGGCTGTTGAGGAGATGAAGAAGAGCGGCATCGCAGATACGATGTACATTCTTCCAGAATTTGAGTTTTACCTGTTCGACAACGTAACGTGGGGAGTTGAGGGCAACTACATCGGCGCATCAGTTGATGCTGTACAGTCTTACTGGAACAGTGCAGTAGAAGGAAAGGGTGTTGTAGTTCCGAAGCAGAAGAACTATCACATCGCAAAACCGTTTGATATTTCATACGAGTGCCGCAGCGAAATGTGCATGCTTATGAAGGAAATGGGCATCGATATCAACTATCATCACCCCGAGGTTGCAGCTTCCGGTCAGTTTGAAATCGAGCCGCAGCTTGGTGAGGTAGTTCACATGGCTGATGCTACGATGATGATAAAGTACATCATTCACAACACCGCGCTCAAGTACGGAAAGAGCGCAACCTTTATGCCCAAGCCCATCTACGGCGAGGCAGGAAGCGGTATGCACGTTCATATGCTTCTTATGAAGGACGGTCAGCCCGTATTCTCCGATGATAACGGATATTCGCACCTCAGCGAAACCGCACACTATTTCATGGGCGGCCTTTTAAAGCATATCGCCTCTCTCTGTGCTATAACAAACCCCAGCACCAACTCCTTCAAGCGCCTTGTTCCCGGGTTTGAAGCCCCTGTTACCGTTGGTTACGCAACTTCCAACAGAAGCGCGGTAATCCGTATCCCCGCATACGCAAAGAGCCCTGAAAAGAGAAGATTTGAGCTTCGCAACCCCGATGCAACCTGCAATCCGTACTTCTGCTACGCTGCTATTCTTATGGCAGGTCTTGACGGAGTTAAGAACAAGATTGATCCTCATGCAAACGGTTGGGGCCCGTACGACTTCAATCTTTTCCACCTGCCCGAGGAAGAGAAGGCAAAGCTTCAGGGACTTCCCACTTCGCTTCCCGAAGCGCTTGATGCTCTCGAAGCTGATAACGACTATCTCACCGCAGACGGCGTCTTCCCGAAGGAGCTTATTACGAACTTCATCAAGGCAAAGCGTGCAGAATGTGCTGAGCTTTCAAAGATTCCTCACCCTGCAGAATTCGACAGATACTATAATCTGTAATTCGCCTATAAGTAAAAATAAAACCTCACTTCCATCCCGAAGTGAGGTTTTTGATTATTCTTCGCTGTCGTCAATGATGAATCTGCTTTTAAAGCCGGATTTTATGTTATTGAGCTTCTTAAGCATATCTTCAAAGTAGATAAAGCCCAAAGCAACTGTTGCTATAAGGCAGACAACTGCCGCGACAAGGGCGATTATTCTGAGTGCTTTTCTCATGTTGTTCTTCCTTTCTGCACTTTCGGGCATCCGAGATTTTAATTAAGTATAACACATTTGCAGAAAAAATGCAATAGCTTTTGAACAAAAAACGTTTTTTGAGAAAAACGGTGAATTTTTCACGCTCTTAATGTGGGGGCGACAGATTGACAAACGGTGTAAATTATTATATAATTATTATGTTAATTATCACACATAAAAAGGAGGACGGCGAATGGATAAGATCAATAGCGGAAATCGCAAGATTAAAAACGATATTATTTTTATCAGTGCAATAATCTCGCTCTGCATTTTCGTTGGACTTGCTTTTTATTTTTTCAGAGCAGACGGTGACAGTGTGACCGTCAGCGTAGACGGTGAGCTTTACGGCGAGTTTGCCCTTGGCGAGGACCGTACTGTGCAAATAGTTTCAGACGGCGGATACAATGTCCTCGTGATAGAGGGTGGATACGCATACGTTGAGAGCGCAAGCTGCCCCGACGGTATATGCGCGGCTCACAAGCCGATATCGCGTGAAGGAGAGAGCATAGTTTGCCTTCCCAATAAAGTGGTTATAACAGTAAGTGTTGACTCGGGAGAAGGTGCTCCCGATATTATAGCGTAAAGGGGGAATAGCGTTAAGTGAAAACGAAAAAATTAGTTGTGCTTGGACTACTTACTGCTATCGCAATGCTTCTTTCCTACGTTGAGGCAATTCTCCCCCCGATTTTTTCAGCTGTTCCCGGGATAAAGATAGGACTTGCAAACATATGCATCGTATTCGCGCTTTACCGACTCGGGACGTTTGATGCGGTGATGATATCGCTTGTCAGAGTCGTGACTGTAACTATGCTTTTCGGTAATCCTGTGATGCTTATATACAGCCTTGCCGGCGCGGTATTGAGCCTGTCTGTAATGGCGCTTTTAAAGCATTTTGATTTTATGTCGATGTGCGGCGTGAGTGTGGCAGGAGGAATTATGCACAATCTCGGACAGATAATCGTCGCTATGGTACTGCTTGGAACAGCGGAAATTGGCTACTATATGGTTGTACTTACGTTTACGGGCGTTATATCGGGCGTCTTTGTTGGACTTTGCGGAGCGCTGCTTGTTAATAGACTGCCGAAAAATAAATTCTGAAAAAAATCGTTAAAAATATAAAATCATATTTATTTGTCGGAAAATATATGGTATAATAATTTTACCGACTATGCTTATACAGAAATAACTCTGAAAAGGTGACTATATATGAACAATAACCGTACTCCAAACGGAAACAGACGTCCTGCGGGTGCACAGGGTAACGCGCCAAAGCGCACGGCAAATACCGCCAGAAACGCGCCGAAGACAGCACCGATACCACGTCCTGCACCGGCGCAGCAAATTCGTCGTACACAACAGACACAGCAGCGTTCAAAGCTCACTCCCGAGCAGGCGGCAATAAACCGCCAGAGAAGGGAACACGAGAAATATTATGCGAAAAAACGCCGCGCGGCATCAAGAAAGCTTTTCTTGTCAAGACTCGCGCTTTTTGCTGTTGTCTTCGTTATCATGGCGGCAATTTCGGCAGGACTTTTCTTTCTTAACTTAAATCACGTAGCGTCGTCCGATTCTTCGCGCTATACCTATTTTATAGGTGATGAAAAGTGCAATCTTCCGTATACAAAAGCTGTACGAGATGGCAGAATTTACGTTGATTTCAGCGAGGTTGCCGAGATGTGTGACCTTGTCCCGATGGGCTCGAAAACCGACTCTTTGACATACGTCATAAGAGATGGAAACGAGGAAAAAATACGCTTTGTTATCGATTCGTGCGAAGTGTATGTTAACGGCGTTGAAGCGCGTCTTGGCGCGGATTGCTACTATGAGAATGATTCGCTTTACGTGCCCGTAAGCTTCATTGATGCTTATTTTAAAGGTCTTACCGTAAAGGTTAACGAAAATAAGCACGAGGTTGAAATTTCACGCATTATAACCAATCTTAACGATAAGGGCAAGGTGCCGAAGGGCGAGGAAGCACAGTATGAGAAGCTTTCCCTGCTTCTTCAGTCTACAGAGGCTATAAAGCCGCTTGATGAGGCAAAGGAAACTATGGTGCAGACACCCGACCTCGGCTTTGTTAACAACCTTGCTATGTACGAGGAATATATGAATCCCGGAAACACGGACGCGTATCTCACCGTTGTCAGCATAGACAGTCCTCTTGACTCGACTTACGTGCCGCAAGACCTTTATTTTACCGAGGCTACACGTCAGGACGGACGCGCAAAACAGCAGCTCCGGCTTATAGCAATGATGTCACTTGAGGCGCTCTGCAAGGAAATGGCGGCGGCAGGGTATGAAGATGTAAGCGTAACGAGCGCATACAGAAGCTACAGTTATCAGGAGCAGATTTTTAATCAGTACCTCGCACAGCACGGCGGCGACAGAGAATACGTTATGACGTTCTCAAATCCCCCCGGCTCAAGTGAGCACCAGACGGGACTTTGCGTTGACATGCACAATCTTCCGGCGGCGGATATTTCCTTCTCTAATGAGCCGGCATACGCATGGCTGCGCGAAAACTGCTGGAAGTTCGGATTTATTCTCCGCTATCCGCAGGATAAGACAGAGATAACGGGTATATCCTTCGAGCCGTGGCATTACCGCTATGTAGGACGCTATCACGCACAGAGAATGTATCAGTCTAATATGTGCCTTGAGGAATACGTTGCATATCTTAACGGACAGAATTTAGGCTAAGAGGAAACTATGAACATTTGCACACTCACAAAAGATCTTTGCGGCCGTTTCGGGTATGAGAAGGGGCTTGATATAATCGCTGGGGCAGGCTTTGAGTCTGTGGATTTCAGTCTGTTCTACCCCGTGGATTCCGGCATACTCATGGAGAGCGACGATACTGTGCGTGAGTATTTCACAAAGATGCGCGAAATGGTCGAGAGCCGCGGTATGTATGTATATCAAACACACTCGCCGTATCCCACTGTAGTGGAAGATCACGAGAAAAACAAACTTATCTTTTCAGCACTTAAAAAGGCACTGCTTGCCTCAAGCGTGCTCGGTGCGCGCCATTCTGTGGTACATCCGTCACACCGTGCTATTTTGGCTGACGGGAGCTTCAAAAAACAGCTCTACTTGTATGATAAGGAGCAAACGAAGGAAACTAATATCAAGTTTTATTCCAAGCTTGTGCCATATCTTTACGAGTATGGTATGAAGATAGCCATTGAGAATATGTGGGCAAACGATCCCAAAAAGAACGGGTATATATGCCCATCTGTCTGCTCAAATCCCTATGAGATGGTGGATTATATCGACACGATGAATTCGCTGTGTTCAGACGAGCGTTTTGTTGCCTGCCTTGATGTGGGACACACAAATCTCTCCTGCCGTGATATGTCGGTGCGCGAGATAGTAAATGTACTTGGTCACAGGCTTAAGTCGCTTCACGTTCACGATAACGACGGGATTCACGACAGCCACACAACTCCGGGACTTGGCAACGTTGATTGGGAAGGATTCTGCCTCGGACTTAAAGATATTGGATACGCAGGAGATTTTGTTTACGAAACCCATCAGTCACACGTGCCTTTTGACGATGCGGTGGTGCCGTATTCGGCGAAACTGCTTTATCAGATTGCACGTAATATGTGCGACAAATACGGACTTTAAGTGAAAAATATACGATTTAGTGTGTTAAAATGTACATTGTCGGTGTCTCTATAACCACCGCACTTGTAGTGCCTTACGAAAATTATTTAAAAAGCTGCGCGGCTCTTGACAAAGCGCGGCTTTTTTCATATAATATAATATGCGTATCTGTTTTTTGCAAAATAAAATTCATATATATAGAGGTCATAACAGTGTTAAAGGTTGTAAAATTCGGCGGCAGCTCACTTGCTGACGCTACACAGTTTAAGAAGGTTGCGGACATTATCCGCGCGGAGTCGGAGCGCCGTTACGTTGTTCCGTCGGCTCCCGGTAAGCGCCATAAGAGTGACACAAAGGTTACCGATATGCTCTACGCTTGCTACGAAATGGCGGCAAGAGGCGAGGACATTTCTGCGCCTTTCTCTGAAATTGAAGCACGTTACAACGGTATCATTTCCGAGCTTGGTCTTGATTTCTCACTTGAGCGCGACTTCGATCTTATCAAGAATGCATTTATACATAAGGCGGGTCGCGACTTCGCAGCGAGCCGCGGTGAATATCTCAACGGTAAGATACTCGCAGAGTATCTCGGATTTGATTTCATTGATGCGGCAGAGGTAATATTCTTTAACGATAACGGTCAGTTCGACTCCGAGCGTACAAACACTGTTCTTTCAGCGGAGCTCAAGAAGCACGAATATGCAGTTATCCCCGGCTTTTACGGCTCTATGCCTAACGATACTATCAAAACCTTCTCGCGCGGCGGCTCGGATATTACCGGATCTATCGTTGCGCGTGCGGCGGCTTGCGACATCTACGAAAACTGGACGGATGTTGACGGCTTCTTAATGGGCGATCCTAGAATTCTCGACAATCCGAGAGTTATAAGCGAGATTACCTATCATGAGCTTCGCGAGCTTTCCTATATGGGCGCTACCGTTCTTCACGAGGACGCAATCTTCCCCGTAAGAATTGCAGGTATTCCGATAAACATAAGAAACACCAACAATCCCGAGGCTCGCGGTACATTCATAGTTTCCACCAGTGACAAGTACGACACGGGTAACGTTATAACGGGCGTTGCGGGCAAGAAGAATTTCTCCGTACTGAATATCGAAAAGGATATGATGAACTCGGAAATCGGCTTTGCAAGACGTGTGCTTCAGGTGCTTGAAAACAACAACATCAACTTTGAGCATCTTCCCTCGCCTATTGACAATATGAGTATTATTATGAGTACCGCCGAAATCGAAGGCAAGCGTGAAGTTCTTAAGACCAACATCTGCCGTGCGGTAAACCCCGACGTTATCTCCATTGAGGACGGTCTTGCACTCGTCGCAGTCGTTGGACGTGCGATGGTTAAGGCGAAGGGTACTGCGGCGCGTGTATTCAAGGCGATAAGCGGCGCGGGCATCAACATTCGTATGATCGATCAGGGCTCGAGCGAAATAAGCATTATCGTCGGCGTTGAGGAGCAGGATTTCGAAGAAGCACTCCGCGCTATCTATCAGGAATTTGTTTACTAATAAAGAAGGCGAAAAGGTTGTATAAAATATTTGATATCCACACGCATACATATCCTGAAAAAATCGCGGACAGGGCAGTAACAAGTCTTAACGCGTTCTACGAGTTTGTGTGCGAGGGTAAAGGAACTTACGCTGATCTTGCCAACAACAGTAAGGCGCACGGCGTTGTGGGAATGTTGCTATTCTCCGTAGCGACCAACGCTCATCAGGTGGAAAAGGTTAATGACTCCATCGCGGCACTTGCAAAAAAGTCACGCGAAGAGGGCTTTGAAACCGTCGGATTTATGGGAATGCATCAGGATTTTCCCGATTTTGCCACAGAGGTTGACCGCGCAGAATCTATCGGACTTCGCGGTGTTAAAATACATCCCGATATTCAGGGCGTTGATGTTGACTCACCGCGTATGATGGAGCTTTGTGAGATAATTGAAGGACGGATGCCTCTTTATCTTCATATGGGCGATCCAAGGCCTCAGTACCGTTTCTCCGAGCCGAGAAAGCTTGCAAGATTGCTTGAGCGTTTTCCGAAGCTCGAGGTCGTTGCGGCGCATCTTGGCGGATATGGCGTATCCGATGAGGCTATAGAATATCTCGCAGGCAGACCTAACGTGTGGTACGATACTTCGAGCGCGATATGGTCAATGACACCCGAGCGTGCAGAGTATATAATCCACAAACTTGGCACGGATAGAGTGATGTTCGGTACGGATTATCCCGTTAAGAACATCGATGGCGAGATCGAGCGCTTTATGAAAATAGACCTCACAGAAAAAGAACGTGAGGATATATTCTACAATAATGCAAAGAGATTTTTGAAATTATGAAAATATGTCATTCGGTGAAAGAAATTGACGTGCGCCGCGATATGTGGCAAGCGCTTAAAGAATGTAATAAACCGATAGTAATGTATGGCATGGGAAACGGCGCGGATAAGATCCTCGCCGTTTTTGGTAAGAAGGGTATCGAGGTCGCGGATTTTTTCGCTTCGGACGGTTTTGTGCGCCACCAGCTATTTCACGGCAAAACGGTGATGAGCTATGCCGAGATTTGCGAGAAATATGACGATTTCGCCGTCGTTGTGTCGTTTGGCTCAAGTCTTCCCGACGTGCTTGCTAACATCTATCGCATAGATGCGGAGCGCGAGCTGTACGTTCCCGACGTACCCGTTGTTGACGGAAGTGACGTGTTTGACCTTGATTTTTTCAAGCGCCATTTCGACGAGCTGTCAGAAGCGTGCGATATGCTCGCAGACGAGCTTTCAAAGCAAACCTTCTGTGATGTTATACTGTACCGCCTGACGGGAAAAATCGAATATCTGCGCCGTCATACGGTAAAGCCTGCCGATGTTATGAACGGCGTGCTTGATGCTAAAAAGTACCGCCGCACCTCCGATCTTGGCGCGTATAACGGCGACAGCATACGCGAGCTTGCGGGGTATGCGCCTGCTCTTTCAAATGTGGTCGCATTTGAGCCTGACGCGCGCAACTTTAAAAAGCTTACCGCATTCGCCGAGGGCGCGCCTTACGCTATTGAAGCATACAACTATGCCGCGTGGGATCGCGAGCAAACACTTGAATTTACCTCGGGCGGTAACCGTAATTCAACGCTTATCGGTTCGGTGGGAGTAAAAACAGGCGCGAAGATAAAATCCGTTGATGCCGCACGCCTTGACAGCGTTTACACAGGTGAGTGCGACTATATCAAATACGACGTAGAGGGCGCGGAATATGAGGCACTTATGGGTTCACGTGAGGTAATCGCGCGTGAGCACCCCGAGCTTTTAGTGTCGCTCTACCACAAGAGCGAGGATATATACCGCCTGCCGTTGTTGGTGGGAGATATGGGGTATAGGAAATTGTATCTTCGCCGCTACGAGTACGTTCCCGCTTGGGATTTAAATTTACTTGCAATAGAATAGAAACGCTCCCCGACGGATAAAATCTGTCGGGGGATTTTTATGTGCATTTTCCTTTACATTTAAAATGATTTATGGTATACTTTAAATATGAATGATAATTTTAAGGAGGACGCGTTATGGACAAGTTTAAGCTTCATTCACCATACAAACCCACGGGCGATCAGCCCGATGCTATAGCGCGCCTTTCTGCAGGCGTCATGTCAGGTATGAGGAATCAGACGCTTCTCGGTGTTACCGGCTCGGGTAAAACCTTTACTATGGCTAACATAATAGCCGAGGTCAACCGTCCAACGCTCGTACTCGCGCACAATAAGACCCTCGCAGCACAGCTTTGCAGTGAGTTTCGCGAATTTTTTCCCGAAAATGCCGTGGAATTTTTCGTTTCCTACTACGACTACTATCAGCCGGAAGCCTATATCCCCGGCAAGGATATGTATATAGAAAAGGACAGCTCGGTGAACGACGAGATAGATATGCTTCGCCACAGTGCCACAAGCTCACTTTTTGAGCGCCGTGACGTTATTATCGTGTCGAGTGTGTCGTGCATATACTCGCTCGGTGATCCGTCAGAATATCAGTCGATGTTTATTGCCGTTCGTCCTGGAATGGTTATGGAGCGTGACGAATTTACGCGCCGCCTTATATCTATGTCATATGACCGCAACGACGTTAACTTTGTGCGTGACAAGTTCCGTGTACGCGGCGACGTGGTTGAGGTGCTTCCCGCATCGAGCGGCGACAAGGCGATACGCGTGGAATTTTTCGGCGACGAAATTGAGCGCGTGTCCGAAATAAACATTGTAACAGGAGAGCTTATACGCACGCTTTCCTACGCGGCGATATATCCTGCGACGCACTATGCTGTATCCGACGAGCGCCGTGAAAAGGCTCTCAAAGAGATCGAGGACGAGCTTGTAGAGCGAGTGGACTTTTTCCGTTCGCAGAATAAGCTTCTTGAGGCACAACGAATAGAGGAACGTACTCGCTATGACCTTGAAATGCTCCGCGAAATCGGCTTCTGCTCGGGAGTTGAAAACTATTCGCGTGTTATGGCAGGACGTAAACCCGGCTCAACACCGTATACATTGCTTGACTATTTCCCGAAGGATTTTCTTTTGTTTGTGGATGAGTCGCACGTTACTTTGCCGCAGGTCAAGGGTATGAGCGGCGGTGACAGAGCGAGAAAAAAGAACCTCGTTGAGTTCGGTTTCAGACTCCCGTCTGCATTTGACAACAGACCGCTTTTCTTCGACGAGTTTGAAAGTAAGATAAATCAGGCGATATTCGTGAGCGCAACGCCTGCGGAGTATGAAAAATCCCACTCCGAGCAAACGGTTGAGCAGATAATCCGCCCCACGGGACTACTTGATCCCGAGGTTGAGGTGCGCTCTGTTGAGGGACAGATAGACGATCTAATCGGTGAGATAAACGCACGTGTCGAGCGTGGCGAGAGAGTACTCATAACAACGCTTACTAAAAAGATGGCTGAGGATCTTACCGAATACCTCGAAATGAACTTAATCAAGGTCAAGTATATCCACCACAACATCGAAACTATGGAAAGAAGCGAGATAATCCGCGATCTGCGACTTGGCGTTTTCGACGTGCTGGTAGGTATTAACTTACTCCGAGAGGGACTTGATATTCCCGAAGTGTCACTCGTTGCGATACTCGACGCGGATAAAGAAGGCTTCCTTCGTTCGGAAACCTCACTTATACAGACAATTGGACGTGCAGCTCGTAACTCGGATGGAAAGGTAATAATGTACGCTGATACGATAACGCCGTCAATGCGTGCGGCTATCGACGAAACTAACCGCCGCCGTGAGCTTCAGAAGGCATACAACGATGAGCACGGTATTACTCCGCAGACTATCAAAAAGAGTGTGCGCGACCTTATCGAAATCGGCAAAAAGGAAGCCGAAGCATCGCCTGAAAAGCGGCTTAAAGAGGCTATTAGAGATAACAAAAAGCTTTCTGCAAATGAGCGCAAGGCTCTTATTGACGAGCTTACCGAAGAAATGCGCGCAGCTGCGAAGAAGCTTGAATTTGAACGTGCTGCATATCTGCGCGACAAGATAAAGAATTTACAGGGAATTATATAAACCGAGGAGAGAAAAATGGCAGATCTGATTATGCGCGGTGTACGTGTTCACAACTTGAAAAACGTGGACCTCACTATTCCGCGTGATAAATTAGTGGTTTTTACGGGACTTTCAGGTTCGGGTAAATCCTCGCTTGCGTTCGATACTATCTATGCAGAAGGACACCGCCGCTTTGTAGAGTCACTTTCGAGCTACGCAAGAATGTTTTTAGGTCAGCTCGACAAGCCCGACCTTGACTCTATAGAGGGACTTTCTCCTGCGATTTCGATAGACCAGAAAACTACATCCAAAAACCCGCGCTCGACCGTCGGTACAGTAACGGAGATATACGACTACCTGCGCCTTCTCTACGCGAGAGTTGGTGTACCGCACTGCCCGATATGTGGCAAGGAGATACGCCAGCAGACAGTCGACCAGATAATTGACCGCATAATGACGCTTCCCGAGGGTACGCGCTTTATGGTGCTCGCGCCCATGGTACGCGGTAAAAAGGGTATGCACGAAAAAATCTTCGAGGATGCCAAAAAGAGCGGCTATGTACGTGTTCGTGTTGACGGAGCTATGTACGACCTCTCGGAAGAAATAAAGCTTGACAAAAACATTAAACACACCGTCGAAATTGTCGTTGACCGTTTGGTGCGCCGCGATGATATGCGCTCGCGTCTTGCGGATTCGGTTGAAACGGCACTTGCACTCACCGAGGGTAATCTCGCTATATCCGTAGTGCTTCGTGACGGTGAAGTATTTGACGGCGATACGGAAATATCGTTTTCGCAGAGCTACGCCTGCGAGGAGCACGGTATCAGTATCGGCGAGCTGTCACCGAGAATGTTCTCGTTCAATAATCCGTTTGGCGCGTGCGAAAAGTGTGCGGGACTTGGAGAAATGAGAACGATTTCAGCAGAGAAGGTCATACCCGACAAATCACTTTCTCTTCGTGACGGCGCATTGCAGGTGAATGGATTTAAGTCACTTGACGAGCAGAGCTGGAACGGTCCGCTTTTTGAGGAGGTGGCAAAGAAGTACGGCTTTACGTTTGAAATGCCGCTTTGCGAATATACAGAGAAGCAGATGAACGTGCTTCTTTACGGTTCGGGTAATGAAATTTATGAGATAACCCGCTATTGGGAAGGCGTTGCTAAGCATCAGCTTGTCAAATTTGATGGCGTTATAAATATGCTTCAACAGCGCTTTGACCAGTCTCAGCACGAGTATTACGAGGATTTCATTGAAGATACCCCGTGTCCCGAATGTCACGGTAAACGACTTAATCCGATATCGCTTGCGGTTACTGTGGGCGGTATAAACATTGACGAATTTTGCCGCAAGTCTGTCACGAAGGCGCTTGAATTTATAAACAGCCTTACTTTCACCGAAATGGAAACTGCTATTGCAAAGGAAATAATCAAGGAGATTAAATCGCGACTCGGATTTTTAGAGAGCGTGGGACTTGATTATCTCACACTCTCTCGCAAAGCAGGTACGCTTTCGGGCGGTGAAGCGCAGAGAATTCGCCTTGCGACACAGATAGGCTCGTCACTTATGGGCGTGCTGTATATCCTTGACGAGCCGAGTATAGGCTTGCATCAGCGCGACAATTCCAAGCTTATCGCAACATTAAAGCGTCTTCGCGATGCGGGTAATAGCCTTATCGTCGTCGAACACGATGAGGAAACAATGGAAGAATCCGACTATATCGTGGATATTGGCCCCGGTGCCGGTATACATGGCGGCGAGATAGTTGCGGCAGGAACTCCAGATGAGATAAAGACACACCCGTCGTCTGTAACGGGGGCGTACCTGTCAGGAAGGGAAAGGATAGAAACACCCAAAATACGCCGAAGCGGTAACGGCAAGAGCCTCAAAATCATTGGCGCAGAGCAGAACAATCTTAAAAAGATTGATGTAGAAATCCCACTCGGACTTTTTTGCTGTGTTACAGGCGTATCCGGCTCCGGAAAATCGTCGCTTGTCAATTCGATACTTTATCAGGTACTCGCAAAAGAGCTTAACCGTGCGCATACCTACCCCGGTAAGTATAAGCGTATAGAGGGTATTGACAACCTTGACAAGATAATCGCTATCGACCAAAGTCCGATAGGTCGTACGCCGCGGTCAAACCCTGCGACGTACACGGGACTTTTCACGGACATACGTGACCTTTTTGCGAAAACCACCGATGCAAAAATGAGGGGCTACTCATCCGGACGTTTTTCATTTAATGTAAAGGGCGGACGCTGTGAAGCGTGTGAGGGTGACGGCGTTAAGTGCATCGAGATGCATTTTTTGCCGGACGTTTACGTGACTTGTGATGCGTGCAAGGGTAAACGTTACAACCGCGACACACTCGAGGTTAAATACAAGGGTAAGAATATTTCGGACGTACTTGAAATGACCGTTGAGGAAGGACTTGAATTTTTCGCGCATCTGCCAAGACTAGCGCGCAAGCTTCAGACACTTTTTGACGTGGGACTGGGGTATATCAAGATAGGACAGTCCTCTACCACACTTTCAGGTGGTGAGGCACAGCGAGTAAAGCTTGCCACCGAGCTTGCAAAGCGTTCTACGGGTAAGACAATCTATATACTCGACGAGCCGACAACAGGGCTTCATATGGCAGACGTCAAGAAGCTTATTGAAGTACTACAGCGTCTTGTCGATGCAGGAAACACGGTACTTGTTATCGAACATAATCTCGATATGATAAAGACTGCCGATTATATTATCGATCTCGGTCCCGAGGGCGGTGACGGCGGCGGCGAGATTATCGCGACGGGTACACCTGAAGAAGTTGCTGAGTGCGAGTGCTCGTACACGGGACAGTACCTTAAAAAGATAATGAAAAAGGAATAATAAAATGCGGCGGAGAAATCCGCCGCTTTTCTTGTTCTAGCTGCATCTGCGGCTCGTGGAATGACCACGCGAAACGCGCATGGGGATAACTAAAAGGGGGAAGGAAAGTGTTCGGTCGCCACACTCTCCTTCCCCCTTTTGACCCCTCATCCACTTGGCTATGCCAAAGATGCATCGGCCAGATTACAGAGTGCTCATACTCACGCACACGCGAGATCGGATACAGCCTCGTCAAGCTGTTCGGGCGAGAGATCGAGCAGATTGATAAGATCCACAAACCACTCTATCGCATCGCGCGCACGGAAAATATCGGGGATGACTCGCTCGGGTGTGAGCGAGCCTTTTCTGTATACAGCGATACCCCATACGCGGCTCATTTTTCCGCGCTCGTCAAAGATTGTTGTTGCGTGAGTTGTGTAGAAATACTTCATAGCTCTTTCTCCTTTTTATGTAAATTTATTTATGCGTTGACGGCGTCATATACCACGTCGTCAAGATGATCGATATCAAGCTCCAGAAGATTGCAGGCGTTGACAAAATTTTCTGCTTGCTCTCTCTTTGCGAAAATATCCGTTACGCTTCGGCGCGGCTCTGATTCCCCGATTGCATATGCAGCTATGCCGTAGCCTATATGTGACACGCCGTTTTCGTCGATTACCGTAGATTCTGTGAGCTTGTAAATGTAGTTCATATCCGTTCTCCATACTGTAAAAAATTTATAAATTTGTCAGTAAATATATGATACTATAAAATACTGTAAAAATCAATAGAAAAAGTAAAAAATGTATCAATAATCGTAAGCGTAATTCGACAGTATTAAACAATTTAAACAAAAAAATAGCGTTTTTTCGTCGAACGCAGGCATAAGCCGCGTATTTTGGCGAAAAAACGCATCTCCAAAATTGGGAAAAAGCGGAAGGATTGGCTCCTTCCGCGTTTATAACTTCAAATCAAGTGTAAAAGTCGTGACAACCGACGGTCATTAAGTACGGTCTGTTGTTTGGCACCCAGAAATTTGTAGCGAGAACAGGGTTTAAAAAGTACATTGCTTCGCGCGAGATGTAATACTGATCAAGACAAAGCTTTGCCGCGAGTATGCTCTCTGCGTTCGGTTCGTTGTATATTGTGCCATTTTCCGTGGGAGTGAATTGTACACCCCACTCGCGGTCGAATATAACATCGTATATCGTGTTGGGAAACTCATTACTTGCAACTCGATTAAGTACCACGTTACCGACAAGAATTTTGCCGCTCAGCGGCTCGCCGCCTGCTTCGGAGTTGATGATACGCGACAACCAATATAAGTCGTTCGCGTTGTAAAACTCGTTACCGCTTGTTATGAACTCACCTTCGTTGGCGTAGAGATCAACGGAGCGCGTATCTGCGTGCCACTGGACGTCCGCATTGTACGCCTTGGCAAGCGAACGTATCGGCACGTATAACATACCCGATACGTTTATAACACCGTTGCCACCAAGATAACGCCCCTGCGCCTCTATGTAACAGTCGCCAACTCGCGCACTCACCGATGCAAACGGTGTTACGGCGCGCATTGCAGTGGCATCGCCGCTTATTTTGGCACTGCCAAACGAGAGCGCATCGTTTGCACTGTCAAACGGTACATATGTAGTCGAGCCGACGAGCAGGGCACCGATTTCTGTATCACTTCCGTTAAGACGCACGTCAATTTGTTCGTATGCACTTGCACTCACTGAAAAAAGCAAGGCAAAGATAAGGGTGCATATTGTTAAACGTAATTTTTTCACTATTATACCTCCATTCTGCCGCGATAGCGGCTGCACAAAAAAGAACGCGTGCGGTAGTGTTTACCGCACGCGTATATTTTATCATAAATGAGGTAGGATTTCAATGCACAATATATGGTATGGAAGTTAAGTAAATCTCTTCCTGTCTGATTAATATGCCTTACCCCAGTAAACGAGGTGCTTTGCTTCCTTGCTGCAGCATACGCACTTGTCGGCAGTGTGAACCTGATCAAGCGGCATACAGCGAGAGCCAACGCCCGTTACTTCCTTTACCTTATCCTCGCATTCGGGATCGCCGCACCACATCGCGCGAACGAAACCGTCACCGCCTTCCGCAAGCTTCTTTGTAATTTCATCCATAGTTTCGCAGTCGTAGGTGCGAGCTTCGCGGTTTGCGAGCGCCTTCTGGTAAAGACCGTCTCTAACTGCCTGGAGCTTCTCTGCGACAGCCGCTTCAAGATTTTCAAGGCTAACGATAGTCTTTTCTCTGTTGTGACGGGTAACGATAACACACTGACCAGCTTCCATATCGCGAGGACCGATCTCGATGCGTACCGGAACACCTTTCATTTCATATTCTGCATACTTCCATCCGGGCGACTGATCGGAGTCGTCGAGCTTCACGCGAATACCGGTCGCCTTAAGTCTGTCAGCAATGGAAGAAGCAGCCTCGACAACGCCTTCCTTATGAGCCGCAACGGGAATTACTACTGCCTGAATAGGAGCAACTGCCGGCGGGAGAACAAGACCGTTGTCGTCACCGTGCGTCATTATGATGCCGCCGATCATTCTTGTGGTACAGCCCCAAGAGGTCTGGAATGGATACTCAAGCTTATTGTCCTTCGAGGTAAAGGTGATGTCAAACGCGCGTGCAAAGCCGTCGCCGAAGAAGTGAGAGGTTGCCGACTGAAGAGCCTTGCCGTCATGCATAAGAGCCTCGATAGCGTAGGTATCCTCTGCGCCCGCGAACTTGTCGGAAGGAGTTTTTACACCCTTGACAACCGGAATTGCGAGATCCTTCTCATGAAAGTCTGCATACACGTTAAGCATCTGTACGGTTTCTGCACGAGCTTCTTCTGCAGTTGCGTGCATAGTGTGACCTTCTTGCCAGAGGAATTCACGCGAGCGAAGGAACGGACGCGTAGTCTTCTCCCAACGAACAACCGAGCACCACTGATTGTAGAGCTTGGGAAGGTCGCGGTAGGAACGAATTATGTTAGCAAAGTGCTCGCAGAAAAGTGTTTCCGAGGTCGGGCGTACGCAAAGGCGCTCGGTGAGTCGCTCGCTTCCGCCGTGCGTTACCCAAGCAACCTCGGGAGCAAAGCCCTCAACGTGGTCCTTTTCCTTCTGAAGAAGCGACTCGGGAATAAACATCGGCATATATACATTTTCGTGACCGAGTGCCTTGAAGCGCTCGTCAAGATTTTTCTGAATAAGCTCCCAGATAGCGTAACCGTAGGGGCGGATGATCATACATCCCTTTACACTGGAGTAGTCGATAAGATCGGCTTTCTTACAAATATCGGTGTACCACTGAGCGAAGTCGACGTCCATAGAGGTTATCGCTTCAACCAGCTTTTTATCGTTTGCCATTTTTAAATTGTCCTTTCAAAATATGGAATATATTATATTATACATTTAATTTCAATGTATGTCAATAGGTGAAATCAAAAATATGGGCTTTCTATCAGTTAAAAAAACCTTCCTTTGATGCAATAACGGTTATTGTGCTTTCGTCGCACCTGAGTATTATACTGCCCATTTTATCCGTGCGGAGAATATTTTCACATCCACCCTTTGAAAGACGATCAAGAACCGCGTAGCTTGGATGTCCGTAGGAGTTGTACGCTCCGCAGGATATTGAGGCGATACTCGGTGTTAGCGCACTGATAAATTCTGAGCTCGTCGAGGTGTTTGATCCGTGATGCGCCACTTTGAGAAAATCACAGTCAAGCTCACCGCTTTGGTATGAACTTATAAGCGCATATTCTATGTCGCTGCTGATATCACCTGGGAATAAGAATACATTTTCGCCGAATGTTAGCTTTATAACAAGACTTGCATCATTATCTGCGATTGGTGTGTTTATCTCTGCCATCGAGGTGATTAGAATATCACCAAGTGTAAATGTTTCACCGCGTGATGGATTTACTGTAATCGCAGCGACTTCGGGACAGGACAGCAGAACTATGTTGGGGTCAGAGTTTGACGGCTCTGTTTTCGGAATAATCAGGGTGCCCACCTCAAAGTTTTCAAATACCGCATCAATGCCGCCCATGTGGTCGCTGTGAGCGTGCGAACAGATAAGATAATCTACTTTTTTCACCCCTGCGGCACGAAGATGTGCCGCGAGCGTGTCCTCGGAATCATCTGTGCCCGTGTCGATAAGAATGTTGCCGTGGTTTGACCTAACGAGAATAGCATCGCCCTGACCAACGTCTATTACGTGAATATATAGTTCGTCCTCGCCTGGAATATACGAAAACGCGCGTGAATAATCAAGCGCGTTTTCAAACTTTTGTATATACTTTGGCAGGGTACCGTTGAGCCCGAGAACAAGAACTATTATTCCCGCAGTGACGGCAAAGGAAATAAGTGAGTACAAAAAGCGGTTATACTTTGTCATATCAGAACTTCATTGTAAGTGAAATACGGTTTTTCTTGAGGTCTACCGACTTGATTTTAACCTCAACCACGTCGCCGACAGCGAGCTTTTCGCTCGGGTGCTTGATGAATTTTTCGCATATCTCGGAGATGTGAACAAGTCCGTCGTGGTGAACGCCGATATCAACGAATGCACCGAAGTCTATTACGTTACGAACAGTTCCGGTGAGAATCATATCAGGTTTCAGGTCGCTTATGTCGAGAACGTCATCGCGCAGTACCGTTTGCGGCAGACTGTCACGTACGTCACGTCCGGGCTTTTCAAGCTCGCCGATTATGTCAAGAAGCGTAGGTTCACCGATGGAAAGCTCCTCGCAGATTTTTGCAGTTCCTGCGGATTTTACCTTTTCACGAAGACCGCCGAGCTTGGATGCGCGAACGTCATCTTCTGTATAGTCGAAGCGCTTAAGAAGTGCTCTTGCCGCAGTGTAGCTCTCGGGGTGAACGCCCGTGCAGTCAAGTCGGATCGTAGC
>JAZNLM010000100.1:0-5659 GCA_045579105.1 Candidatus Flemingiibacterium sp. | reverse complement strand
TGGGACTTGAGCGCTGCGGCGCTCACGGAACAACTGCCGCACTCGCACTTCTTAACGATGCTGTTAAGAAAGGCGGCGTAATGGCATCGAGCCATGTCGGCGGACTTTCGGGCGCATTTATTCCCGTGTCCGAGGATGCAGGCATGATAGACGCTGTTACCTGCGGTGCCCTCTCTATCGAAAAGCTTGAGGCTATGACCGCAGTTTGCTCTGTAGGTCTTGATATGATAGTTATTCCCGGCGACACTCCCGCAGAGGTTATCAGCGGTATCATCGCAGACGAAATCTCTATCGGTGTCGCAAACACAAAGACCACCGCGGTACGCGTTATCCCTGCGTACGGAAAGGGCGTTGGCGAGGTAGTAAACTTCGGCGGTCTGCTCGGCTACGCTCCTGTTATCGCACTTAACACAAACTCTCCCGCAGAATTTATCGCGCGCGGCGGACGTATCCCTGCACCGATACATTCGCTTAAAAACTAATATAAAAACTACTGAAAGGTATGCGCAAAACGCATACCTTTTTGTTTGTGCCCTCTTGACTTTTATGAGTAAATATTGTATAATATCTATTAGTTTTCTAACTAATTTTATGCGGAGGACATTATGCACCGACAACCACTTCCAAAAGAGTTTTTTGAAGCCTTGCCAAAGCGTCGGCTTGACACAAGCTATAACGCGATGATGCGTATTCACGACGCGGCAAAGCTTTACCGTGACAGAATGAGGCGACTCTCCGACAAGGGCGGTCTTCCCTCAAGCTACCGCATGCTTATTTTCCATCTTGCTCACATGAAGCCAGGCGTGACACAGCTTGAGCTAGTAAAGGCAACTCACTTGAAACCGCCGACAGTAAGCGTAACGCTTCAGAAAATGGAGCATGACGGATACGTGACAAGGCAGAGCAACGAGGAAGATTTACGTCAAACGCTCGTGTATCTTACCGATAAGGGTAAGGCGATAGACGAAAATATCCGCAATATGCACGAAGACGGTGACCGCATCGCACTTGACGGGCTGACAGATGCCGAGATAGAAACCCTCTCAACATTACTAAACAGGGTTATCGACAATTTAATGCCCGATAAAAACGAAAACTAATAAACAGAGGTATATATGAAACTTGCAAAATATTTGAAGCCATATTGGCTCTTCGCGCTGCTCGCACCTCTGACTATGATAGGAGAGGTTGCAATTGACCTTATGCAGCCGAAACTTATGTCAAAGATAGTCAACGAGGGCGTCATCGGTCACGATATGGCGCTTATCATCACCACAGGTCTTACGATGCTAGGTCTTGTTGCCGTAGGCGGTATTTTCGGTATACTTTCCGCCGCATTCGCAAGCAATACCGCACAGAGCTTCGGTAATGACCTTCGCAACGACGCTTTCAAAAAGGTAATGAGCCTCTCTCTGCAGCAGACAGATAAATTCACCACTGGATCGCTTGTAACGCGTCTGACTAACGATATAAACCAAGTTCAGATGTTTATAGCAATGCTTATTCGTATGTTTGTACGCGCACCAATGCAGTTTATAGGCGGTATTATTATGGCGCTTACCATAAGTCCGAAGTTCGGTATCGTGCTTGCCATTGCCCTGCCCGTACAGCTTATCCTGATATTTATTATGCTCAAGAAAGCCAGCCCGCTTTACGCTGTCGTTCAGGAAAAGCTTGACCGTGTAAACTCCATAGTTCAGGAGAATGTATCTGGAGCACGCGTGGTAAAAGCGTACGTAAAAGAGAAGCACGAGATAGGTCGCTTCAACAAAGCCAATGGCGAGCTTCGCGATGTAAACCTCACCGTTCAAAAGCTTATGGCAAAGCTTTCACCCGTTCTTATGATAATAATGAACGGCTCAGTTATCGCAATTCTCCTGCTCGGCGGTAAAGAAGTCGAAGCGGCAATCGGAGAGATTGACGGGATAATGGTCGGCGACGTTATGGCGGCTATTAACTACATAACGCAGATACTTATGTCTATGATGATGGTAAGCATGATGTTCCAGACGATGACACGTGCCGCGGCAAGTGCAAAGCGTATCGTTGAGGTTCTGGAAAGTGACCCTGCGATAGTAGGCGGCAGCTTACAAGATGATAAGGACGGAAAAGGCTCTGTTGAATTCAGAAACGTGTCCTTCCGCTATCCGAATGCCGCAGGACGTCCCGTACTTAATAACGTCAGCTTCGATGTAAAGCCCGGCGAAACCGTCGCTATAATCGGCGCAACCGGCTCGGGTAAATCCTCGCTTGTTAACCTTATCCCACGTTTCTACGACGCAGACGAGGGTGAAATACTTATAGACGGCAAAAATGTACGTGAATACGACCTTCACGAGCTTCGCGCCAAAATTGCTTTCGTGCTTCAGAAGACTGAACTGTTTTCGGGCACAGTTGCCGAAAATATCCGTTGGGGACGTCCCGATGCCACTGATGAGGAAGTAAAGCTTGCAGCAGAGATTGCACAGGCGCACGACTTTATAATGGATTTCTCCGACGATTACAACACTATGATTGCCGAAAAGGGTGCTTCCCTCTCCGGCGGTCAGAAGCAGCGTGTGGCTATAGCACGCGCGATAATCAGACGTCCCGAAATACTCATATTTGACGACTCCACGTCAGCGCTCGACCTTGGTACAGAGGCAAGACTTCACAAGGCTCTGCGCGAGAATATAAAGGACACCACAGTTATTATGATAGCTCAGCGAATCGCGTCGATACGAAACTGCGACCGCATAGCCGTTATCGAAAACGGCACGATAGTTGCTTTCGCGCCGCACGATAAACTTATGCAAACAAGCGAAACGTACCGCGACATTTACGCTTCACAGATGAGAAACACCGAAGGGGGTGACGAATAATGGCAGAAAACAAAGCACCTCAGAATGACAGACCAATGGTACAAATGGGACCTCGCAGAGGCGGCGGGCCGCATGGACCTATGGTACGTGAAAAGCCGAAGAATATGAAGGCGACCATCGGCAAGCTCTTTAAGTATATTGGCAAAAGCAAATACCACCTGTTCGCCTTACTTTTAATCGTAACACTCGTTGCCGCACTCACACTTGCAGGCCCCGCACTGCAGGCGCGCGCAATATCTGCTATCACGATTGATGAAGGTCAGCTTCATGTCGATTTCGCCAAACTTTCCTACACCGTTTTAGCTATGGGGATAGTTTATCTGCTCTCTGCTCTGCTTACCTATCTTCAGGGCATCACCGCGGCGAAGCTGTCACAGAACACGGTATGCACAATGCGAAACGACCTTTTCGCGAAAATATCCTATCTGCCCATACGCTACACCGATACTCACCGCCATGGCGATATAATGAGCCGTATGACGAACGATGTTGAGAACATCTCAAACTCTGTGTCGCAGTCAATAGCCTCACTCTTTTCGGGTATTATAACGCTCATCGGTTCACTTGTGCTGATGATTTATTTCAGTCCCATTTTAACACTCGTGGCTATGGTTACGATACCGCTTACACTTCTCGTATCAACCAAGCTTTCAAAGTTTATGCGAAAATACTTCGTTGAACAGCAAAAGCTTCTCGGTCAGCTCAACGGACACATTGAAGAATCCGTTACGGGATATAAGACAGTTATGGCATACGGCAAAGAAGAGTCCTCGCTTAAGGAGTTTTCAAAAATCGCCGAGAATTACCGCAAGGTTGGTATTAAAGCAAACATCTGGGGCGGCGTTATGGGTCCTTCCATGAATATGATAGGAAACCTGGGTTATCTACTTGTTGCGGCTGTGGGCGGTTACCTCTCACTCATCGGAACAATTGGCATTCCCGCAATTCAGGCAGTACTTCAGTATTCAAAGCAGTTCACACGCCCGATAAACGAAATCGCAAACCAATACGCGCAGATACTCACCGCAATAGCCGGTGCAGAGCGTGTGTTCGACATTATGGAGTCAGAGCCTGAAACCGATAAAGGCAAGCATCCAATAAGAGTTGAGGATATCCGCGGCGACATTCGCTTTAAGGATATGTACTTCTCTTATAACGAGGGCGAGCCGGTACTGAAAGGGTTTAATCTTAGCGTTGAGCGTGGACAGAAAATTGCTATTGTTGGAGCGACAGGTTCGGGAAAGACGACCGTTGTAAACCTTCTCACACGCTTCTACGACATAGACAGCGGCGAGATTACTATCGACGGCATCAATATAAACGATATTCCCAAGAGCACGCTTCGTCACGCTATAGCGATAGTCCTTCAGGATACTGTACTCTTCTCTGATACTATAGCATCAAACATTCGTTACGGAAAGCTTGATGCAACCAAAGAAGAGATCAAGCGTGCCGCCGATACAGCTCACGCGGATGTCTTTGTTGAACGGCTGCCAAATGGGTACGAAACCGTACTTTCGGAGTCCGGCAGAGATCTCTCTCAAGGTCAACGTCAGCTTCTCTCAATCGCGCGCGCGGTACTCGCAGATCCGAAGATACTAATCCTCGATGAAGCAACGTCAAGCGTTGACACGCGCACGGAGATGCACATTCAGTCAGCAATGGTGGCACTGATGAAAAACCGTACCTCGCTTATCATCGCGCACAGACTTTCGACAATACGCGATGCGGATAAAATCGTAGTGCTTGACGGCGGCGTAGTAGCCGAGATTGGCTCACACGAAGAGCTTCTCGAAAAGCGCGGTGCTTACTATCGTCTGTATCAAAATCAGTATGCAGGTATTGCGACTTAACGTAAAAGAACCCGATTTTTCGGGTTCTTTTCTCTTTTACTATTGATTTATCGCCAAATGTATGATAAAATGTTACTATAATAAATTTCCACGAGGAACAATTATGAAACTCACAGAACTTTTAAAAAATGATAAACTCTCGCTATCCTTTGAGGTGTTTCCACCTAAAACAGACTCTGCATTTGACAGCGTGAAATCCGCCACAGAACAGATAGCTAAGCTTCGTCCCGCTTTTATGAGCGTTACTTACGGTGCCGGCGGCGGAACGAGCAAATATACGCTGGAGATTGCGAAAAATATTAAGGAGCACTACTCTGTTCCCACTCTCGCACATCTCACCTGCGTGTCATCGACACGCGAAACCGTACGCGAACGTATATCCAATATGAAAGCGGCAGGAATTGAAAATGTAATGGCGCTCCGCGGTGATTTAACGCCTGAGCTTGAAGCAAGTGACCGCTCAAAATGGGCTTATCGACACGCTGTTGACCTTATTCGTGATATAAAAGAAAGCGGTGCTGATTTTTGTATCGGCGGTGCGTGCTATCCGGAGATACACCCAGAAAGCACTAATCAGACAGAGGATGTCAAATATTTGAAGGAAAAAGTTGATGCAGGCTGCTCATTCCTTACAACTCAGATGTTTTTCGACAATAACTTACTCTACAATTTCCTCTATAAAATCCGCGAAGCAGGCATAGTTGTTCCGATAATTCCGGGTATAATGCCTATAACAAATGCGAATCAGGTTGAACGTGCTATTAAACTCTCCGGCTCGTTTATGCCACAGAAAGTCGGATCGTAGCCATGTCGTTCTGTGAGCCAAGGAGTTGCAAAGCTGTATTGTCTTCCTAAGACCGCTTGGCCTCCGACTTATAATGCCTATAACAAATGCGAATCAGGTTGAACGTGCTATTAAACTCTCCGGCTCGTTTATGCCACAGA
>JAZNLM010000099.1:0-3404 GCA_045579105.1 Candidatus Flemingiibacterium sp. | reverse complement strand
TGCTCCTACTCTTCTGGCCTATATACGGAATTTTGTTTTGGGCAGTTGAAAGAGGCTTCAGTGGGCATGGGTTTTATGAAAACTACACACCCATATACTCTCCGCTAGACGATTTGATCCCATTTTGCGAGATATTCGTTATTCCCTACTACATATGGTTTGCTTTTATTATCGGCATGCTTCTCTACACTATGCTCTTCGACGCTGCAGCATTCAGGAAAACGATGTGGATAATAATACTCACCTATTGCGCGACGATACTTATATATCTCGTTTTCCCTAACAGTCAGGAGCTCCGCCCCGACCTTGAGGCGCTTGGGCGCGACAATATTTTCATTGATATTGCGCGAAATCTTTACGATTTTGATACAAATACCAACGTTTGCCCGTCGATACACGTACTCGGCTCGATGGCAGTCTTTATGCCTTCCTGGAACACAAAGCATATGACATCGTGGTGGTGCAGAACGGTAATGTTCATACTCAACCTACTTATCTGCTTCTCAACAGTCTTTTTGAAGCAGCACTCGATAATCGACGTGATCGCTGCATTTGCGCTTTGCGCACTCGTTTATCCGATAGTGTTCTGGAAAAAATCCCCTCTCAACAAGAAAATAATGCAAAAGTCTGCTGTTCACAACAAAGCAGAAGCTTTTGCGGCAATATAAAATCAGTATAAAGGAATGATACTATGAAATTCGACGTAGTAATTGTAGGCGCAGGTCCTGCCGGAATATTCACCGCTCTTGAAATGATTAAAAAGGGCTCTGACAAAAAAATACTCATACTCGAAAAGGGTGCGGCTATCGAAAACCGCAGATGTCCTAAAAACGTTGTCGGACACTGCGTGAACTGCAAGCCCCACTGCCATATCACAACAGGATTTTCGGGTGCGGGCGCATTCTCTGACGGAAAGCTCTCCCTAAGCTACGAGGTAGGCGGCGACCTTCCTCAACTCATCGGTGAGGATTATGCTCAGGAAATGATAAATTATGCCGACAAGATATATCTTGAATTCGGTGCAGATACCCACGTTGAAGGTCTTGAAAACACCGAAGAGGTCAAGGCCATCCGAACACGCGCTATTCAGGCGGGTCTTAAGCTCGTTGACTGCCCGATACGCCATATGGGTACAGAAAAGGCGCACGATATCTATTATGCAATAGAAAAGCATCTTCAGGAAAAGGGCGTTGAAATGATATTCGGCTGCGAGTGCACCGATCTTATTCTCGAAAACGATGTTTGTCGTGGCGTTTATGCAGTAATAAACGGCAAAGAAACCGAGGTAAGAGCAGATCATACGGTCGTTGCAACAGGACGTCGCGGCGCGGACTGGCTTGAAAAGATATGCGCAGAGCATAATATCGCGCATCAGCCGGGTACTGTTGACATCGGTGTGCGCGTAGAGGTTAGAAACGAAATTATGGAAGTGGTAAATCGCGTGCTTTACGAATCCAAGCTTATCGGTTACCCCCGTCCCTTCAAAAACAAGGTCAGAACATTCTGTCAGAACCCCGGCGGATTTGTAAGTCAGGAAAATTACGATGCAGGTCTTGCAGTTGTAAACGGGCACTCCTACAAGGAGCTTAAATCAAACAACACAAACCTCGCTATCCTCTGCTCACATAACTTTAATTCCCCCTTCAATCAGCCGATAGAATACGCTAAAAAGGTCGGCGAGCTTACAAATATGCTCGGTGCGGGACACATTCTCGTACAGCGCTTCGGTGATATTCTCGACGGAAAGCGTACATGGCAGAAGGAGCTTTCACAGTCCAATCTGCGTCCCACGCTTCCCGATGCCGTAGCAGGCGATATTACCGCCGCTATGCCCTACCGTGCTATGATGAACATAATCAACTTCATTCAGGCAGTTGACCACGTCGTGCCCGGATTTGCTTCATACGAAACACTTCTCTACTCTCCCGAGCTTAAATTTTACAGCAACAGAGTAAAGATGGATAAGGACTTAAAGACAAGCATAAGCGGTCTTTACTGTCTTGGCGACTCGAGCGGCTGGACTCGCGGTCTTATGATGGCTTCGGTAATGGGTGTCATTATGGGAAGAAAGCTCGCTAACGAAGAGTAAAAAACTGCATACAAAAACGGTGGCATTAGGGCGTGCAAAATTAGCGGTAAAATGGTAGCAACCGAATAAGCAGCTCTTATGGCAAAACACCACGGAAGAAAATTCGTGGTGTTTTGCTTTAATAAGCCGTACTGTGAAACTCAAGGCTCAACAATTGCCACGCAGAAATCAAAGATAACGCCCGACAAGAAAAAGTTTTTTATTTTCGAAAAACGACTGGACTTTCTCTCTCTGCTGTGGTATTGTTGTATGCTAACAGGAGGTATGTTCTATGAAAAGTATGATAAAAGAGCTATGGTGCGGAAACATTATGCCACCCGAGGACAGTAGAAAGAATACACTCGAGATGAAGCAACTGTTGGAATACATTAGCCGGCATAATGATGACCTACTCAAAACTATGACGGATGAGCAAAAGAAAATCTTCGAGAAGTTCCAGGATTGCTGGAGTGAATACGCAAGTCTCTCTGACGAGGCATTATTCGAATATGCCTTCAAGCTTGGGGCGCGGTTGGCATTGGAGATACAATCTGAACACGATGAATGAAAATGTATTGCTGCAAAACACCACGAAAACTGAAGTGGTGTTTTCCTTTTTTACCCACCATGCACCATAAATGTCGCAAGGCGGTGTGATATACTATTCGTGTAACCATCGATTCCAAAATCCAACCTGTTTTTATTTCAAATTTTTTAAATCGTGTGTTATAATCTCTTTCACGATTATAATTATTATTTTCACTCAAAAGGAGAGTAAAAAATGAAATTTAGCAATCTTCAAATCACATCTGCCTCTGCCCTCGATCTTGACTTTACAATTACCTCCCCTGTTTGTATGCTTCACGGCCACTACTCCGATCTCGCTCTTGACCTTCTGCGCGAGTTAATTGGTGACTACGGCGCGCAGAACGATCCCGATCGTGTTGACGATGGGCGCTTCGTAATCCACGCAGACATTGAGATGGACAACAAGAATTACAGCGTATGCTATATCCGCAATGCCGACTTTATGGGCGACAACCGCCTTGCCGCAAACTTTGAGCCGAACAGTGTACACTTTTCAGAGGACGATACCCGTGAGTTTGTAGATAAGTGCAACGAGCGTGACACGGATGATTCCAATGTGCTTATTAAAACCGCCAACATAACCTCTCGTGATGATGACCGTCCTATCTTCATTTACAGCTATTTCGACCGTCTCGATGAGGCATTCGACATCACTTTAATTCTTGATAAGCTTTCTTCTCTGGGCAGACAAGTATTTATCTCAGTTTGCTCAGGCTATCCTGAAATAAAGCATGAAAAGGTTCAAATG
>JAZNLM010000098.1:0-17122 GCA_045579105.1 Candidatus Flemingiibacterium sp. | reverse complement strand
GCCTCGGACACGTTATCTTGGAAGAGCATACGCCGAAGGGACTTGGCAACCACTGCGCGATAATCACAGAATGTGACCGCGAGCTTATGGACAAATTCAAGGAGTATCTTGAGGAGATAGGCTTCGTCGGATACTCGAACTTCGATATCAAATTCGATGAGCGTGATGGTACATTCCGTGCGTTTGAAATAAACCTTCGTCTTGGACGAAGCAACAACTACGTAACGAGCGCAGGCTGTAACGTCGCTCGATATATTGTAAATGACTTTGTTAGAGGTGAGGACCTCGGCGATACGTACTACTGTGACAACGAGGTATTCTGGCATAGTGTTCCAAAGGGCGTTGTTTACGAATACTGCCGTGACAGGGATATGGTTACAAAAGCGAAAAAACTTGCCAAAGAGGGCAAGGCATACGCATCCCTGTGGTATTCGCCCGACACGCGCTTTAATCTTCGCCGCGTATTCTTCCTTTTAATGCACGGCTACAATCATTACGGAAAGTTTAAGAAATATTATGGAAAAGAATAATAACGGAAAGCTTCTCGGTATCCTCGGCGGTCTTGGACCGATGTCCACGGTGTATTTTTACGAGATGCTCACAAGTCTTACCAAAGCGGATTGCGATCAGGAGCATATTGACATAGTTATATCCAGCCGTGCTACTACGCCAGACAGAACGGCGTTCATCACGGGCGCAAGTGACGAGGATCCGCTTACGAAGATGATACCCGATGCAAAGAAGCTCGTTGACTTCGGTGCAGAGCTTATAGCTATACCCTGCAATACTGCGCATTATTTTTACGACAGTCTGTCAAAAAGCGTTGACGTACCGATACTTAATATAATCGAGGAGTCGGTAAAGGCATTAAAAGCTGACGGCGTTTTGCGCTTCGGTTTGCTTGGCACTGACGGCACGGTAAACTCGCGCACTTATCAGAAATACTGCGAGATACACGAAATCGAATGTATCACTCCAGACGCCGCACATCAGGCCCGAGTTATGGAGATAATCTATTCGCAGATAAAAATGGGCAGGGAAGCCGATATGGAGAGCTTCTTTGAGATAGCACACTATATGCGCTCTCTCGGCTGTGAACGCCTTATACTCGGCTGTACCGAGCTTTCCCTTATTAAAAAGCGCGCAAAGCTTGGCGAGTTTTACGTTGATTCGCTCGAATGTCTTGCGCTTGCGACTATCCGCGCCTCGGGCAAGGCGACGATATTTGATTAAGGAGTCAGATGGCGTGAAAGTCTATTTAGTGCAAACATATAGTACATGTTTACGCTAATATTTTTTGCTGCCGCTGTGACGGCGGAATGGAGAGTTATATGATACTCACGAAAATTTTAGCGGATATCAGCTATACCTCAAGTAAGAGCGCAGACGTGCTTTCCGCTATCGACGTGTCTGACATCGTTTACGACTCGCGAAAAGCAACGGCGACTACGATGTTCGCATGTCTTGTCGGAGCTACCGTAGACGGCCACGATTTCGCGAAAAACGCGTACGCGCTTGGCTGCAGAGTGTTTCTTTGTGAGCGCGAGCTTCATGTAGGTGACGATGCGATAGAGATATACGTTTCCGACACGCGCGAAGCATTGGCACTTGCATCAGCGGCGCTCTTTGAGCACCCTGCTCGCTCGCTCGCAGTAATCGGAGTTACCGGCACTAAAGGAAAGAGTACGACCGTTTCGATTATTGCTGACATACTTAATGCAGCAGGCATAAATACCGCGAGCATCGGCACGACGGGCATCGTTATAAACGGGGACCGCAGACCAACAAAAAACACCACGCCAGAGAGCTACGAGCTTCACAAGGCGTTTAAGGAAATGGTCGATAATGGCGTTTCTGCCGTTGTTATGGAAGTATCGAGTCAAGCGACGTATATGCGCCGTGTGGTTGGTATACATTTCCACATCGGCGTTTTCACAAATCTTTCGCACGACCACATCGGCGGCGTTGAACATCCCACCTTTGAGCATTATATGCAGTGTAAGGCGGCACTGTTTGAGTCTTGCCGCTATGCGATATTCAATAATGACGACGAGCATTATACCGATATGGTAAGAGGATCGAAGGCCATAAACTCTACCTTCGGTATCTCGGAAAGCATACCACACGACGTTTCGGCGCACGATATTACGCGCTTTGAGCGTGGCAATATCCTGGGTACACGTTTTACGGTGAAGGGCGCTTTCGGTGAAGATACTATGGAAATTTCTATGCCGGGCGAGTTTAACGTATATAATGCGCTTTCGGCAATATCTGTCGCACTTCGTATGCAGGTTCCGCCCGAAATAATCAAGTGGGCGCTTGCAAAGGCGAGTGTTAAGGGAAGATTTGAGATAGTGGAAGCACTGCCGCGAGCTGTGACTGTAATTGACTATGCTCACAACGGGGCGTCTATGCGTGCGGCGCTTGAAACGATACGGGCGTACAATCCTGCGCGACTTGTCGTGCTTTTCGGCTCAGTTGGCGGCCGAAGTGAGATGCGCCGAGCGGAGCTTGGATGTGTTGCGGGTAGCCTTGCGGATTTTTGTATCATAACGAGCGACAATCCCGACCATGAACCGCCCGAAAATATCATCGATGATATTGAAAAAGCGGTCGATGCAGTGTCCTGTCCACACGTGGCTTTTATTGATAGACGTGATGCTGTGCGCTATGCTATTGACAACGCGCGCGACGGTGACTGTATCCTTTTCGCGGGCAAGGGTCACGAGGACTATCAAATAATAAACGGGGAGTACGTTCACTACGACGAGCGAGAAGAAATTCTTGCTGCTGCAAGTACAAGACTTGCGAGGGTTGAATAATCACAAACAAAAAGCCGCCGCAGATTTTCTCTGCGGCGGTTAAGTTTTTGATTAAATAATGCTTTTGACGTAATCGCATATTTCTGTAAGACGCGCATGTACGTGATTACAGTCGATTATATCGGCTGCACGGAACTTTATTGTACCCGTAGCATCTGCAGGGATGCATACACAAAGTGTGAGTTTGTTATCGATATTTTTAGCGCGAATTTCAATACCAAGAACTACTGCGAGGTCCTTGAGTGCGGCAAGTTCTAAATAAAGATGCGGTACGTATGATATAAGCTCGTCAAAGGAGTCAAGCGAAGCTTTTATCTTAATGTCGGGAGATATTGTAAAGCGTATATCGAGGGTTTCTGACGTTTTTGCTTCAAACAAGCACTCGGCATCGATAATGCCGTCTGCCGAAACTAGTGAGAGGGCAGGGAGAAGTGTTGTTAATGCAAGGTATACGTGCAGTGGCTGCACGCTTGTACAAAACGGCGCGCACATATTTTTGTTATATCTTACTTTCGCGCCGATTGCGTGCAGTGCGCTCACGCTTTCGCTGATTACTATATCTATCTCACGGTAAACGTCGCTTGACTGAAGTGCAGAGTATAGTCCGCAGTCCTGTGCGCTTTGCGTGAACTGTGCAAGTCTTGTGAGCATAGCGCACGACCATTCGAGATGTTTTATTGACGGCTTTTCCATAGAGATAAGTTCAGTGACTGCACTTGCTACGGCATCGAAGGCTTTTATCACGTACCAAGGAGCAGGTGCTTTGCCGAATATTGCGCGAGGCTCGACAATTATTACGGTGTATCTTTCGCTATCGACTTCGCCGCAAACGGTAATGACACTTATTTCTTTAGAGCCAAGTTTAGGGTTTGAAAGTGTGGCGCCGTTGAGCGTTTGAAGCATTGTACGTTCTTCATCTGAAAACATCTGCGACATATTTTTTCCAAGCGAGATAGGTTTGATAACGCGCCTTGCTCCGTGGCTTATCATACAGACGTGAAGGTTTTTATCACATACGAGTACAGGCATAGCGCACGTGACAAGTGCCGATGCGTTTGCGATTGCAGATAGTTTTTTATTGTAACTTATTGGCACGGGACTCTCCGAATTTTTATACGCGATTGCGTAGGATATTTATGGTAATATTATACCATTTTTGAGGGTGTGTGTCAAGATGCGAGGGGTAAAAGTGTTTTCCCGGGAATGATTGACCGCAGCAAGATTACTTGCTGCACGAATTGCGTATTGCGATTGTAAAGCGGTTCTTTGATGGCAATTCGAAGGTGGCAGCGAAACAAATCTGCAAAAACAAAAACATCATCCGTTAGGATGATGTTTTGTTTTTGGTGACCCGTACGGGAATCGAACCCATGTTACAGCCGTGAAAGGGCCGTGTCTTAACCGCTTGACCAACGGGCCATATCCCGACCTATCGGCCGAGAAAGAATGGTAGCGGAGATTGGACTTGAACCCATGACCTACCGGGTATGAACCGGTTGCTCTAGCCAGCTGAGCTACTCCGCCATATTTTGCTCGCGGCTATTTTTGAACCACAACGCTTAAATATTATATCACAGGCAAACGAGTTTGTCAATAGGTTTTTAAAAAAAATATTTTGTTTTTTACTGGAAGCTTAAATTCGCCCAAAAAGTGTAAAAATGCACAGAAATATTTCAATGCAACTTTACAATATTGCCGATTTTTTACTTGATTTTTATATGATAATGTGGTATTATAATATCGTACCGATTGGTATAACAAAACACAGAGTAGATCATAGCGCGTGAAGTGTCCCATGAACGGGGAGTTGTCTTGGGAACGAAAGATGTATCATCGTCTGCGGTGCTAAGGTCGCATCCCGCTGTTACATAACGGAGATATCTCCTATATGTGGCAATACGGAATGTCATTATAAGGAGGTATTTTTATTTTATGAAAGATTTACGAAATCAACCTAGTTACAAGCACCCGTTCTCGCGTGCATATTGGCGCGATGCAGCAGCACAGCTTTTCGATGTTCGAATTCTTTGTATAGCGGCGATACTTATAGCGGTGAGAGTTGCGCTTAAATCTGTTCAGATACCCGTAGGTCCCAGCCTTAATATTACGGTAGGATTTTTCGTAAACGCACTTGGTACGTCCATGTTTGGTCCTGTCGTTGCTATTGTGGCGGCGGCTATAAGCGACACGCTTGGATGTCTTATTTTTCCTCAGGGTCCGTATTTTTTCCCATTTATACTCGAAGAAATATCCGGCTCGCTACTGTTCGCACTGTTCCTTTGGCGCTCGAATATGACAGCTACACGTGTGATACTTTCGCGCTTTTCTGTTGTTGCGATAACAAACCTTATCATTAACCCCACGCTTATGATGTGGTACTACGACGTTTTCTACGGTAAGAGCTACGCTTTTATGACAATTCCGCGCGTTATGAAAAATTTAGCTCTGTTTCCTGCCGAAGCACTGCTACTTACACTGTTTATGGGCGCAATGATTCCCGTTATTGTTAAACTCGGCTTCATCCCGAAGACTGACGTTAAGCCTATTCTTTCAAAGAAGCATATTGTTATGCTCGTGGTGTTCTTCCTTATAGCGGCGATGCTTGTTGTGTGCTACTATTCGCTCTTTATCCCCACACAGCCGGCTTCAAGATCGGTTACAAATGAAGGATATAAGCTTACACTTAAATCAGAGCGCGGGGCATACAAGCTCTCGAACGTTGACCCCGAAGCACCGCTTTCACTTACGGCTACCCTGAAAAATGAGAAGAAGGTGGATGTTACAGCCGAATACTTCTGCGACATACAACTGATTCCCACTGGTGATGCGATTGATATACCGAACCTTATAACCTATACGGGAACTGCCGATATCGCCGCCGGCAAGTCGGTTAAGCACACCGACACCTTTGCGCTTGAGCTATCCGAGATGAACGGTATTCCTAAAGGTAAATACATAGCCGTTGCTATGGTTAATATGACTGTTGACGGCAAGGAAATAAACTTGCTTGTCGAGCTTCCAATAAGAATAAAATAAACAAAAATGAGGTGCATAGCACCTCATTTTTCTATTTGCTGATAATTCCCGAAACAAGCTGTGCCGCTGCACCGCGTGTTATAGGCGTGTACGCGCCGAGTGTACCGTCGCCTGTGCCGCGCAGTATGCCGGCATTGTAAAGACCTACCATAGCGCCTTCTGCCCACGCTGGTATTGACTCGTCAGCGAAAACCGATACCGCACCGCCAGTAATACCCGTAAGGCGGGAGAGTATTACCGCCGCTTCTGCGCGCGTTATCTGATTGTTAGGGTAAAAACGCATGCCGTCAGCCGCTTCTGCGCCGCTGATTATACCGAATGCATCTGCCGCGGCGATATAGCCTTTGTATTCTGTGGGAATATCAGCATCGTCTAAAAAGCCAGTGTCGCTAATGGAGAGCTTCGGATATCCTGCGGCGTTCATCGCCAGGGCCAAAAACTCCGCGCGGCTGATATATGCGTCGGGGTGGAACATATCCCCTTGGTTTGCCGCGGTGATGACGCCTGCTTTCACACAAGAGATAACGGCGGCGTTTGCCCAATGGCCGTTCATATCCGCGAAAATCTCGTTATCGTTCGCCTTTTCGACGCGGACGGTTATCTTGGCTTCATTCGAGTAGTTTCCGTATTGGTCCACGGCGCGAACTGTGAAGCTGTCTTTTCCGACAAAGCCTTCGTTGGACGTATATTCAAAATATCCGTGAGTCTTGTCTGTAAACTTTACTGTTCCGTTAGATGCCCTCTTGATTATCTCAAAAGTGAGTGTGTCATTTTCACGGTCATTTGCCCTAATTACACCTAGATGGCTAATACTTGAATATGCCGTCGCATCCCCGGACGAAGTTTCTATATTTGTTTCAATAATAGGAGCGGTGTTGACGCTCATAAGAGTATAAAGCGTACATTCATACGCCACGCCGTACGGGTCAGCGCCGCGCGTGAACTTGAACGTCGCTGTGACTTCGCCGCTGCCGTACTGCACGAATTTGAGTGAGTCTAAATTTCGTTCAGAAATAGTCTGACCTACTTCGACTGCACGAGAACCGAGCTGTAAGCGGCCGAGAGTAGATTCGGGAAGTGAAGTTATCGTTATTTTACCTACCTTGTCAACGCCAAGTGCGGCTGTAAAATCCGCTTTTTCAAAGTAGATACCGGCACCTACAAGTCCGCTCTTTGCCATAGTGAATTCTGATGCGATAATATCAAGAGCTGGGGAGAGTGTACCGAATGCGCTTATCGGTACGGCGCTTACTAAAATAAGTGTAATCAGTACCGTGCACGTTACACTGATTATTTTTTTGAAGTGATTGCGTTTATTCATTATTTACCTCCGGAAAATTTAACGTAAAGCATTGTTACGCTCATATTTTTACCCCAAGATGAAAGTTTATGCGATTTTGTACGAAAGTAGGGAAAATTTTTTCTAAATTTATTACTTTAGCATATTGCAAATGTTTCACAACGGGTGTATAATATTTTTAATATGATATATTTTGGAGGAAGAAATAATGATAGATATCAGAATTGAAAGAACTACTACTCCCAAGACAAAACCTGATTGGGACAATCTCGGATTTGGAAACTTCTATTCCGATCATATGTTTTTAATGAATTACACCGAGGGCAAGGGCTGGTACGATGCTCGCATAGTACCTTATGCAAACTTCTCGCTTGACCCTGCAACTATGGTGTTCCACTACGCGCAGGAAATTTTCGAGGGACTTAAAGCATACCGCACCCCCAACAACGAAATTCAGCTTTTTCGCCCTGACAAGAACTTTGAGCGTATGAATCGCACTAACGAGCGTATGTGCATTCCCGCAGTTGACGTTGATGACTGCATCACAGCTCTTAAGACGCTTATCGACGTTGATAAGGACTGGGTTCCCGTTAAGGAAGGCACATCGCTTTACATCCGTCCCTTTATAATCGCAACCGACGTACATCTCGGCGTTCATGTTTCCAAAAACTACCTATTCGCTATAATCCTCTCGCCCGTTGGCTCCTACTACGCGGCGGGTATCAATCCCGTTAAAATTTTCGTTGAGAACGAGTACGTTCGCGCTGTTAAGGGCGGTACCGGATTCACTAAGTGCGGTGGTAACTATGCGGCATCTCTTATCGGCCAGAAGAAGGCTGAGCAGCTTGGTTACGCGCAGGTTCTCTGGCTTGACGGTATCGAGCACAAGTACATCGACGAGGTTGGTGCTATGAACGTATTCTTCGTTATCGACGGAGAGGTTGTAACTCCTACCACCGAGGCAGGTTCTATTCTTCCCGGTGTTACCCGTATGTCCTGCCTTGAGCTTCTGAGAAGCTGGGGCTACAAGGTTTCCGAGCGCCGTGTATCTATTGACGAGGTTGTTGAGGCATACAAGGCAGGTAAGCTTAACGAGGCATTTGGCACCGGTACGGCGGCTGTTATCAGCCCGATTGGTGAGCTTAACAACAGTGGCGAGAAGATGGTAATCAACGATGGCAAGATTGGTGCTATCGCGCAGAAGCTTTACGATAACCTCACCGGTATTCAGTGGGGCAAACAGGCTGACACTCTCGGCTGGACTGTTAAGATAAACTGATAAATTATAGTGCGCCGACCGGAAGGTCGGCGCATTACGACGTATTGACGTATTATAGGAGATAGACCAATGATAAAGAATTTTGCAAAAATGCTTCGCGCGGAATTTTCGGGTTACAACGCTTCGAAGCTCGTCAAAGACCTTCTTGCAGGTCTTACCGTTGCAGCTGTTGCGCTTCCTTTGGCGCTTGCATTCGGTGTGGCAAGCGGTGCGACTGCGGCATCGGGACTTGTTACCGCGATAATTGCAGGCATTGTTATCAGCGCACTTTCGGGCGCTTCGTTCCAGATATCCGGTCCGACGGGCGCAATGAGTGCGGTGCTTATAGGTATTGCATCAACTGTCGGTCTTAACGGCGTATTCTGGGTATGCCTTATTGCAGGCATACTTTTGCTCGTGTGCGGCATATTCAAGCTTGGCGGACTTGTCAAGCTTATCCCGCGTCCTGTAATCACGGGATTTACCTCGGGTATTGCCGTTATAATCGCGCTGGGTCAGGTGGACAACTTCTTCGGTACTCTTTCCGAAGGAGAGAGTGCAATACAGAAGCTTATTTCATACGGCACACTTGGCTTTAAGCCACATCTTTGGAGTGTACTTATCGGTCTTATCGTGGTTGCTATTATGATAATCTGGCCGAAGAAGTGGAACGCGAGAGTTCCTTCCTCACTTGTGGGTATCATCGTTGCCACGGTGATTTACGTTATCTTTCGCTTCGACGGAGTTGCAACTGTGGGCGAGATTCCGAAAACGCTGTTTTTGTCTGATAGAATTTCCTTCTCGGGCTTCAGCTTTGATATGCTCAAAACGCTTATCTCACCTGCACTTACTGTTGCAGCGCTTGGAATGATTGAGAGCCTTCTTTGCGGTGCATCTGCATCGAGAATGAAAAATGAGCCGTTCGACGCTAATATTGAGCTTATCGGACAGGGTATCGGCAACGTACTTCTCCCGTTCTTTGGCGGTGTTCCTGCCACGGCAGCAATCGCGCGCACAAGCGTTGCGATAAAGTCGGGCGCACAGACGCGTCTTACGGGTATATTCCACGCACTCTGGCTACTTGCGGCAATGTTCCTTCTCGGTAACGTTATGGCGCTTGTGCCGATGCCGGCGCTTGCAGGCGTACTTATGGTTACCGCTTGGAGAATGAACGAGTGGCACGCGATAAAGTACATATTTAAAAAGAAGTTTGTGGGCGCGATACTGCAGTTCCTTATCACAATGATAGCAACGGTTGTATTCGACCTTACTATTGCCATAATTATTGGTATTATCTTCTCACTTATGGTGTTCATTAAGAATGCAGCACATCTTGATATCACCTCGGCAGAGGTCAGCCGTGAACGCCTTGCCGCACGCGGCACGCTTGCTACAGGACACGATAATTCCGTTGTGGTTTACGTAACGGGCGACGTGTTCTTTGCCAACATCGGCAAGCTCACCGCAAAGCTTGATGCGCTTTGTACGTATGATGAGATAATCGTTTCGCTTCGCGGCGTGCCGGATATCGACATCACGTCGGTTGAAACGCTCGGTGAGATGGCTGACGAATTTTCGGCGAATGGTAAGCGTATAGTATTTTGTGGTATGAGCGATACTGTTAAAAAGGTGTTTGACAAGAGCGGAATTTTAGAAAACGCTCAAGGCGCGCGTGCATGTGCTACGATTGATGCAGTGCTGCTTGATAACACTGCCGATATACAGCAAATTCCGGTAACTAAATAAAACCGGCAACTAAATAAAAAGGAGAATAAAAATGGCTGAAGTAGTTATAACCAAAGCAAATTTTGAAGAAGAAGTATTAAAGTCAGAGCTTCCTGTTCTGGTTGATTTCTGGGCGGCTTGGTGCGGTCCGTGCCGCATGCTCGCTCCCGAGCTTGAGGCATTTGCTGAAGAAACTGAAGGTAAGATCAAGGTAGGCAAAGTAAATGTTGACGAGGAAGGCGAGCTTGCACGCGAGTTCGGTATCATGAGTATTCCCACACTTCTCGTTTTCAAGGGCGGTGAGATGGTGAATAAGTCTATGGGCTTTTGCCAGAAGGATAAAATGTACGAGCTTATCGGAGAATAAAACAAAAAAATCCTTTGTACACTGTACAAAGGATTTTTCATATGTTGGTGAGTTTTCCTTCTTTTTGAAGATAATTTTTTATTGCCTCGAATGAGCTGTCGCTGATAGCGTGCTCGAGTCTGCAGGCGTCGTCGGATGCCGTTTGCTCGTCAACGCCGAGCGATATGAGCATGGTGGTGAGGATAGTGTGACGGGCGTATATTTTTTCGGCGATTTCAGTGCCAAGCTCGGTGAGTTTCAGGGTACCGTCCGCTGCCATAGTGATATAGCCGCCATTTTTGAGCAGACTCATTGCACGACTGACACTCGGCTTGGAGTAACCCATATATTCGCCTACATCGATAGAACGCACACTTGCATTTGTTTTTGATAAAACATATATGGTTTCGAGATACATTTCTCCCGATTCCTGAAGCCGCACGGCGACACCCCTTTCAATATTTTATACCGATATTATATCACACAAATATGAATTTTTCAAGCCTTTGAGTTTTTTTATTCGCTAGAACACTTATTTTTAAAAAAATACTTGCAATGGCTGTGCCAAAGTGGTACAATTAAATCGTAGATATAAGTGTTGGGAGATTAAAATGGAGCTTTTACGACGGTTGTATGCGCCTGACTATATGTTAAAGGCGCATCAGAAAAAACAGGATAAATACCTTACCGGTGAATTTTATAAAAATTTTATTAAAGTGGCTTGGCCTGCTGTTGCGGAGTCTTTTCTTCTTGGCTTTGTAAACTTTGTGGACTCCGTTATGGTAAGCTCGCAAGGCTCTACTGCGGTCGCCTCGGTCGGCCTTACAAATCAACCGAGATTTTTGTTTTATGCCGTGTTTATGGCACTCAGCATTGGTATCACGGCTATAGTTTCGCGCCGTAAGGGCGAGGGCGACCGGGAAGGCGCTAATCACGTACTTGCGCAGGCGGTGTCACTTTGTATGCTGCTCGGAGTAGTGCTTGTCGGTATAGCGATAATTTTTGCGGAGCCACTGCTTATATTCAGTGGTGCCAAGGAAGACACGCTTCCAATGGCAATAGTATATTTCCGCATTATAATGGTAGGTATGCTTTTCACCTCAATAGGAATGAGCATAAACGCCGCACAGCGCGGTTCGGGCAATACTCGCATCTCGATGACAACGAATATCACCGCGAATATTGTTAACTGTATATTTAACGCACTGTTTATCAACGGACTTTTCTTCTTCCCGAAGTTGGGTGTTGCAGGTGCGGCAATCGCAACCTTACTTGGAAACATAGTTTCTTGTGCGATGTCGATATATTCAGTTTCGAGAAAGAGACGTTTTCTTGGTCTTCGACTTAAGATGCTTTTTCGCTTTAAGCTTAAAACACTTGGACTTATAGCAAAAATTTCAAGTTCTGCCGCAGTGGAACAGCTCTTTATGCGTTTTGGCTTTTTCTTCGTAGCCAAAATGGTTGCTGAATTAAGTACCCCTGATTTTGCAACGCATACGATATGTATGAGCATTGTAAATCTTTCCTTCTGCTTCGGTGACGGTCTTGGCGTTGCCGCTTCGGCTCTCGTCGGACAGAATCTTGGAAAGAATCGACCGGACCATTCCATAGTCTACGGGAAGGTTGCGCAGAGAATAGGTTTGTGCATTGCTGTACTACTTATAGCACTGTTCATCTTTGGCGGACCGATGCTTATAAATCTGTTTATGACCGAAGGGGAAGAGCACAGGGCATTTATTATGGAAAAGGGTGTCATACTCTTGCGGCTTCTCGCCATAATTACACCCGCACAAATTTCACAGGTTATTTTCAGCGGATGTGTACGCGGCGCAGGTGATACGCGTTATGCGGCGATAGTCAGCCTTGTGTGTATTGCAATCCTTCGTCCGTCGCTCACATTCCTGCTTTGCTACGTTATCCCAATGGGCGTTGTAGGCGCATGGGCGGCTATGATTTTCGACCAATATATGCGGCTTATATTTATGGCACTGCGTTTTTCAGGTGGAAAGTGGACAAAGATAAAAGTTTAAAAGTAAGCTTGCGGCACCGTGCATTTTTTTGCGCTGTGCCGCATAATAATATTATTTTATTTTTTCAAAAAAACTATTGACAAATTGAGGTTAATAGTGTATAATATTATAGTCGACTGAAATCGGCTGTATGTACCCGTAGCTCAGCTGGATAGAGCAACTGCCTTCTAAGCAGTAGGTCGGGGGTTCGAGTCCCTCCGGGTACGCCAAATCCCGGGAAGCAGAAGCTTGCGGGTTTCATATAACGGCAGCGAATCGATTCCACTTATAACGGTTTGTTGCTAAGGTATGGTGGATGTAGCTCAGTTGGTTAGAGCGCCAGGTTGTGGCCCTGGAGGTCGAGGGTTCGACCCCCTTCATTCACCCCATAATAAAAACTCCCTCGTTGAGGGAGTTTTTTTCTTGACATTTTACCGCCATCATGCTAAAATATATGTAGCCCCACCAAAGGAGATTTGAAGATGAAGAGAAAATCCGACGATATATCTCGCCTTTGCGAGTTCTGCCGTTTTTCCGCTGAAATACAGACAACCGACGATATGCTTTGTGAGCACAGAGGTGTTGTTCATAGAGAATATCACTGCCGCAAGTTTGTTTATGACCCATTGAAGCGCATACCGAAAAGACCGCCCGAGGTTATTGTACCCGAAGAACTGGGAGAGGAATAAAACTCGCCCTGCCGCAAACGCGGCAAGGCTATAACTTTATTTAACCCAAGTGTCGGTGACTTTAGCGTAAGCGGAGATTTTCTCTCGTACCGCTTCAAGGCTTTTATCATGGGCAAGGATATATATTTTGATTTTTGGCTCGGTTCCCGACGGGCGGATAACAATAGTGTCGCCTGCATCGGTTACAAAGTACAGAACGTTTGAGCTTGGAAGTCCCGTTGAGGTTATTTTGCCTGTTTCTACGTCTAGTACCGTATCTTTAAGATAATCGCGGCGCTCAACTATTTTGTAGCCGGCAAGCTCACTTGGCGGATCGTTTCTGAGTCTATCCATAAGCTCCTTCATACGCTCAAGTCCGTCAAGACCTTCCATATAGATGTTTGCCGCGCCCTCGTCATAGTAACCATAGCGCTCATAAAGACTCTGAAGAGCATCGCAAAGCGTCATATTTTTTGTGCTGTAGTAAGCCGCCATTTCGCAGAGGAGCATCGTGGCAACGACGGAGTCCTTATCGCGCGCGTACGTGCCCTTAAGGTAACCGTAGCTTTCCTCGAAGCCGAAGATGTAGCTTCCAACACCCGAGCGCTCATGATCTTTAATCACCTCACCGATAAACTTGAAGCCGGTTAGTACGTTGTGGAGATAAACATTGTGCTCTTCGCATATCTTCGTTACCATATCCGTGGTAACTATCGTTTTGATAGCATACGGATCTTTTGGCATACCCTTTTTCTCGTATGCGGAGATTACGTAATCGAGCAAAAGCGCGCCGACCTGATTTCCGGTAAGACGCACAAACTTGCCCGATTTGTCACGTGACATAATACCAACGCGGTCTGCGTCGGGATCAGTTGCGATGATGAGATCACTGTTTACTTTTTCGGCAAGCTTGATGCCAAGCTCAAACACGTCCGGAACTTCCGGATTGGGATAAGCCACGGTAGGGAAGTTGCCGTCGAGCACCATCTGCTCTTCAACTACGTCAATATGTTTCATACCAACGCGGCGAAGAACCTCGGGTACTATTTTATATCCTGCACCGTGGAGAGGTGTATAGACAATTTCAAGCGAGTCGGCAACATCGCGTATAACGCCGGGGTTTACCGCCTCGGCAATGACTTTTTCCATATAAGCTTCATCAATAGAATGGGGGATATATTCGATAATACCATTTTTTAAAGCCTCGTCGAAGTCTATAGTTTTGACGTCATCGAAAATATCTGCGGCTGCGACAAACTCGGATACGGTTGCCGCGTGGTCAGGCGGAAGCTGTGCGCCGTCTTCCCAATACGCCTTGTAGCCGTTGTACTGCTTCGGATTGTGGGAAGCGGTGATGTTGATACCGGCTATGGCGTGAAGCTCGCGTACTGCAAAAGAGAGCACGGGAGTTGGGCGAAGCTCGTCAAAAATAAACACCTTAATTCCGTTTGCCGCGAGTACACTTGCCGCGCATCTCGCGAAGAGTGCAGAATTGTTGCGCGAGTCGTATGCAACGGCAACGCCGCGCTCGGCTTTGCCTTCTTTGTTGATAAGGTCAGCAAGTCCCTGCGTTGCGTGAGCGACGGTGTACACGTTCATAGCGTTGGTGCCTGCCATCATAATACCGCGAAGTCCCGCTGTTCCGAACTCGAGGTATTTTACAAAGCGGAGCTTTATTTCTTCGTCATCGCCCCCGATAGCGCGAAGTTCTGCTTTTGTTGCCTCGTCCACTTTATCAGATTCGAGCCAACGCTTGTAATTTTCGATGTAATTCATAGTAATTACCTTGGCTTTCGTAGTTTGAAAGCTTCCTTTTTGGAGATTTAGAGTATTATTGGTTATTCCTGCGTTTTAATTATCTCGAGGGCAAGTGCCAATTGGTCGGGGCAAGATGTTGATTTCGGACCGCAGCAAATACCTTTCATTCGTGTGATTGCATCGTCTATCTTCATACCCTTTACAAGCGCCGCAACGCCCTGCGTATTACCCGAGCAGCCGCCGATGAAAGTAACGGATTCTACAGTATCATTATCACATATAATCTCTATCTGACGCGAGCAGGTGCCCGATGTATTATAGGAAAGTGTCTTTTTCATTTTATGTTTCTCTCTTTCAAAATATTTTATACTTTCGTAATTTTATTATTCATTTACATTTTTAGCGTGAATGTGCGAATATATGCCGATAGGCTCATATTCGGGAACAGCCAAGGTTAAAAACAGTACGAATGCATCAAGTCCGTCTGCGCTTCCGATTTTCAGGATAACGTCGTACGCAAATTCGCTTGTACTGTAAGAAAGCGGCATAGAGTCTGCCTTATAGAGCGTGAGTCCGCATTCCTTTGCCGCCGCAAGCACGTCGCCGAGCGACGAATTTTTGTCGGGAATTATGTTAAATTCAAAGAAACACAAATCGGAAACGTTAAGACGTTCCTTGGGCGGAAGTGAAAATTCACGCTTTAAGAGCGCATATCTTGTGGTCACACTCCCGTCAGGCGTGGTTACGTCGCAGGAGAATACAGGACAGAGCTCGTATTTATCGATAAGGCGGTAGAAGCTGATGAGCTTAGCGTCACGCGACGAATCAAGCGGAAGCATACAAACATCTGCCCTGCCGTAGTAAACCTCTTCACATACTGCGGTGAAATCCGAAGCGTAGAGCGCCGAAAGGTTGTCAATTACTCCAGAGAAGATTCTGAATGCCGCATCTGCATATGCGTTCTGGAAATACGCAACGCGAACGGAATCTGACATGGGCGCATTGCCAAGAAGGCGCGCAGTTATATTTATTCTTCTCTTGTGGTACTCATTTGCTAAAAATTTGCAGACTGTCAGTTTATCGAAAAACAGCTCCGATGTGCACTTTGACGCGAGATAATCCTCTGCCTCTGGTATAGCATCCTTACAGAACTGCATATTAAAAAGCGCGGAAAACTCCTCGGTACGGCTGTCCGACTCTAAAAGTTCATCGTTTCGCGCGATAAGCAAAGCGCGCTCGCGAAGCTGTGCGAGTCGGCGCTCTTCCAAAGAGCGCGCCTCTTCTCCGAGAAGAGTTAAGTTGTCGGATATTATAGAGTTAACGTCGTGCCTGAATACTGCCATCAAATTTTCCTCCCGTTTGCTTTAAATATAAGCTGTGTAAGTGCGATTGCGCAGCTCGCCTCAATTACGGGCACAGCGCGAACTGCGATTCACGGGTCGTGTCTTCCTTTTATTGAGAGCTTGGTGTTCTCACCGCTTGCCATATCAACAGAATCCTGCTCGGTGAAAATTGACGGTGTGGGCTTTAGCGCCACCGAGAATAGAACGGGCATTCCCGTCGTCATACCGCCCACGATACCGCCGCAATTGTTGGTCTTTGTAACGATTTTACCGTCTTTGTATTCATATGCATCATTTGCCGCGGATCCGTAAAGCTTACAGAAATCAAAGCCTGCGCCGAATTCAATCGCCTTAACTCCTGGGATAGCGAACATCATCTGCGAAATTTCGGCTTCCACACTCTCAAAAATGTGCTCTCCGAGTGCCGCGGGAAGGCCGAGCGCGATACACTCAATCTTTGCCCCAACGGAGTCACCGCGCGATTTGGCTTCGTTTATGATATTTGCAAATGATTCGGCAGCTTTTTTGTCAATAGCAGGGAAAGACTCTGATTTAAGCGTGTCAAGGTCTGCCGGGGTTGTATTGATATCAAACGGCTCGTCGCAAACATTGAGCATACGGCTTATATGCGCTCCTATCTCAATACCTTCACGCTTTAAATAAAGCGAGCAAAGCGCACCTGCGAATACGAGCGGTGCAGTAAGTCTTCCCGAAAAATGTCCGCCGCCATGAAGCTCGGTATATTCCCCGTATTTTATTGCTGCGGCGAAATCCGCATGACTTGGTCGTGGTACGGTCATCTTATCCTGATAGGATGATGAGTGCTGATTGGTATTTTCGATAACGGCGCATATCGG
>JAZNLM010000097.1:0-4390 GCA_045579105.1 Candidatus Flemingiibacterium sp. | reverse complement strand
AACGAGAACTCCTACACCAGCCAGATGGTTCGCACCATCAAGTACTTCGCAGAGCTTGCGTAAGTTTTAAGTTAAAAGAGCCGTGTTTGTCACGGCTCTTTTTTGTCGCGCATATATTGACATAAGGCGCAAAAAATGATATAATCATTTTGTAAATATATTTTTAAAGGAGATATGGTCATGGAAACCTTACAGAAAATCTTCCCTCTTTCTATCAAATATTCTGACACCTCCGCAAATCTCGTTGTCGGCATAATCATCTACATAGCGGCAGGTCTTATTGCAGGCGCAATTCTTGCTCTTGCAGCGGTTCTTACGGGTATTATTCCCGTTATCGGCTCTATAATCGGAGTTCTGCTTGGACTGGTTGGCTCGCTCGTTGAGCTTTACGTTTTTGCAGGCATAGTTATTTTAGCGCTTGTATTCACAAAAGTACTCAAATAAGTAAAGATGAAAGCACCGCATTTTTAAATGCGGTGCTTTTTATTTAATCATATCAGTCATACACACGGTACTAAAAAAATATAATAAAATATACCGCATTAAGGAAGGGGTGCTTTCGCCTAGCGAAGGCTATTATATTCACTATGTCAAAACGCCGTAAAATAGATACATTTCTGCTTGCCGCCGCACTTTTTGTAACGTCGGGTGCTGTACTAGCTTATAACATCGCCACGTCTGACGGCGGCGGTGTGAGCGTATCACTGTCCGACCTTACAGAGAATGATGCTGTTTCAGTTTCGCTTATACACGATGCCGCCGCAGAAAATCTGCAAAATGACAGTATCCTAGTAAATACCACTCCGACAGATGCACCCGTTGGAGCAACACTCCCACCTATTGTAACGCCTCCCACCGAGTGAAAAAGCGTGTAAGGGTCCATATAACCCCGCCAACCGTCGTGTTTTTTGCTCTGCTGATACTGCTAGACAGAACCGCGCTTTCGCTTGTGCCGTTTTTAGCGGCAATCTGCCACGAGCTTGGGCATTTAGCGATAATGTGTGCCGCAGGTATAAAGGTACATGAGTTGAGAATAACCGTTTTCGGCGCGGAAATACGCACCCCGCCGCACTGCAAAAACGAGCTTACTCGCGCCGCAGTCTATGCAGCAGGCGGTGTCGCGAACATTATATCGGCGCTCGTCGTCCTTGTGATGGGCTTTGACGGCGCATATACTGAGCTGTTCATCGCCTGCTCTTTTGCGCTCGCATTTATAAATCTTCTGCCGATACGCTCACTCGACGGCGGCTGTATACTCGAGGCGCTAATCTCACATTTTGCGCCGTCGCACGCGTACGCCGTCGTCACCGCTGTTTCTGCTGTGTCGCTGGTTATGCTGTGGTTAGTTGCGATCTACATCTTACTCGTTTGCGGCGGCAATCTGTCGCTGCTGCTGTTTTCGGGGTGCTTGTTTGCACAGTTGTTTTTGTGAGACAAGAAAAGCCTCAGTACCAAACGTACTGAGGCGATTTTTCTTTGTTTCCTCACGCGAATTAGTCGCTGATGTAAGGAAGAAGTGCTACGTGGCGCGAACGCTTAATAGCGATGGTCAGCTGACGCTGATGCTTTGCGCAGGTACCGGAAATTCTTCTGGGAAGAATCTTTGCACGCTCGCTGATATACTTGCGAAGTCTTGCAACGTCCTTGTAATCAATCTCGTCGATCTTATCTGCGCAGAACTGGCAGACCTTCTTCTTTCTGCGCATACCGTTGCGGTAAGGCTTAGAAGCGTCTCTTTCGGTTCTCTCTCTATCCATTTTATGAAACCTCCTTTGTTTATTTTAGAACGGCAACTCGTCGTCACCCTCGAGTGTTTCGAACTGGGGTGCGGCGCCGCTCTGAGATGCCGGAGCCTGTCCGGCAGGTGTTGAGTACGATGGCTCTGCGTAGCCCGAAGGCATATACGCGCCGCCATTTTGCTGATATGCGGGACCCTCGCCCTTTGCATCAACGAAGTTGATCTCTTCAGCGACAACGTCAGTAGAATACTGCTTGTTGCCCTGCTGATCGTTCCAGGAACGAGTCTGAATCGAGCCGACAACGCAAATAGACGAACCCTTCTGGAAGAACTTGCAGGCGAATTCAGCCTGCTGACGCCATGCCGTTACGCGAATGAAGTCCGCCTGAGGCTGTGCGTTCTGTCCGTCCTCCGTTCTGGAAGCGAGGCGACGATTTACAGCTACCGTAAAGGTTGTTACCATAACGCCGCTGGGAGTCTGTCTGAGTTCGGGAGTCGCGGTTAAACGACCGCCGAGGATAACCTTATTGAAGTTAAAGTTTGCCATTGTCTGTCCTCCATTCTGTTTCCGAATTATTCAGCGTCTGCAGCAGGAGCTACTTCGGCGGGAGCAGCGACAGCCTTTGCAAGCTTCTTCTCGTCATGCTTGATAACGATAGAACGCATGATGCCGTCGGTGATGCCGAATACACGCTCGAGCTCTGCGGGGAATTCAGGAGCGCTCTTGAAGTTTACAAGAACGTAATAGCCCTCAACAAGATCGTTGATCGGGTATGCGAGTCTGCGCTTACCCCATTCATCAACGGACTCGATGGTGCCATTGTCAGCGATAAGACCGGTGAACTTATCAACCAGAGCCTTCACGCCCTCCTCGCCCTGCTGTACATCAACGATAAACAGAGTTTCGTAGGATGAAATCTTATCCATTGTGTTACACCTCCTCATGGACATTAGACCGAACGCCTCGAAAAATTTGCGTCCGGCAAGGAGATGGAATATTTACGCCAAGGCATAATTATCCCATACCAAGTAGTTATTATATCACAGAGTTTTCTTTTTGTCAAGAGTTTTTTATAAAAACGGTTGGTTTGCGTTTTTCGTGCGGTATCGCACGGGGGAGCTCGATGAGGATACAATGCCCGCTGCGCAGTTCTCTCGCGCACCGTGGCGCTCCTTATTGGATACGTCGGCCGGACTGGCTTTGTGTAGGGTAAAGTTAATTATTTATCAAATATTCGCTCATTTTTATTGACATCGGACTGTGTGCGTGTTATAATAATTTGTAAACTAATTGTTTTAGGAGTGAAATACGTTGAAAATACCGTTTATTACAAAATCAGAGCTTGAAAAAATTATCGAAACTTACCCCACGCCCTTTCACATCTATGATGAGAAGGGTATCCGCGAGCGTGCGCGCGCACTTAACGCTGCATTTTCGTGGAACAAGGGCTTTAAAGAATATTTTGCTGTAAAGGCAACTCCCAACCCCGTTCTTCTCGACATTCTCAAGGAAGAGAACTGCGGAGTCGACTGCTCGTCTTTAACCGAGCTTATCATGAGCGACAAGGTTGGCTTCTCGGGCGATGACATTATGTTTTCCTCCAACGCTACACCTGCGGAAGACTTCAAGAAAGCTGCAGAGCTTGGCGCAATAATCAACCTTGACGACTTCACGCACATCGACTTCCTCGAAAAGACTATAGGCTACATTCCCGAAACTATCTGCTGCCGTTTCAATCCAGGCGGAGATTTTCGCATCAGCACGCAGATAATGGGCTCTCCGAGTGAAGCTAAATACGGTATGACCAAGGATCAGATAATCGATGCTTATAAAATCCTCGCAAAAAAGGGTGCAAAACGCTTCGGTATTCACGCATTCCTTTCTAGCAACAACACAAATAACGAGTACTACCCCACTCTCGCAGGGGTACTCTTTAAGCTCGCCGTTGAAATCAAGGAAGCGGCAGGCGTTGACATTTCCTTCATCAACCTTTCGGGCGGCGTAGGCGTACCCTACCTTCCCGATGCAGAGCCGGCAGACATCGCTATCATAGGAAAAGGTGTACAGAAGGTTTACAACGAAATTCTCGTTCCGGCAGGACTTGGCGAGGTTGCACTCTTCACTGAGCTTGGCAGATATATGCTCGCTCCCAACGGTATGCTTATCACAAAAGCCATCCACGAAAAGCATATCTACAAGGAGTACATCGGCTGTGACGCATGCGCGGCAAACCTTATGCGCCCGGCAATGTACGGCTCGTACCACCACATAACAGTTATGGGTAAGGAGAACGAGCCTTGTGATCACAAGTACGACGTAACTGGCGGTCTTTGCGAGAACAATGACAAGTTTGCAATCGACCGTATGCTTCCGAAAATTGATATCGGTGACATTCTCGCCATCCACGACGCCGGCGCACACGGCTTCGCTATGGGCTATAACTACAATGGTAAGCTTCGCAGCGCAGAGCTTCTCTACAAGGAAGACGGCAGTGTTGAGCTTATCCGCCGTGCGGAGACTCCTGACGATTATTTTGCAACACTCGGAATTACAAAGTATTTCAAATAAAACACAAAGAGAGACGCTTAACAGCGGCTCTCTAAGTCGGAGGCCAAGCGGGCTTAGGAAGACAATACAGCTTTGCAACTCCT
>JAZNLM010000096.1:0-10090 GCA_045579105.1 Candidatus Flemingiibacterium sp. | reverse complement strand
ATACAAGTGACAGTACTTGCCCGTCTGCGGGCGGAGCGGTGGCGCGAAAAACAGTCATCATACTCTTTTTCCGCCCCTTCAAATTCTTAAATTGTTACACAATAAAAAAGTAAAGCAAACGTTAACCCGTTTGCTTCACTTTTTTGGTGCGGGTAAAAGGACTTGAACCTTCACGAAGTTGCCCCCACTAGAACCTGAATCTAGCGCGTCTGCCAATTCCGCCATACCCGCATATTTAATCGCCTCATTCGACGACTTAAAAATTATACCATACCATCAGCTTTTTGTCAAGGGCTTTTTGCAAATTCAAATCATTTTTGCAAAAAGCCCATTTCTTTTATGATATTTTTAAAAGTTCAAGTGTTTCTCCGTAACTCGTGTATTCAACTTCAAGCGTATTCATTATCGCGTAAAGTTCCTTGGTATACATAGCCGAAGCGTATCTTTCCTGGATATCCTTTCTGATAGTGTTCATGTATGCGGTATCCTTCTCTGCTCTCATGACTATGTGATAACCGTATGGTGATTCTATTATCGAACTGTACTCACCTTCAGCAATTGAGATTGCTGTTGCCCATATATACTCTGGTATCTCATATTCGGTAGTATAGTAGCCGTGCTCGGGCGACATAGAAGCTTCGTTGTAATCTGAGTAGTCACGCATAACCTCGGCAAAATCCTCACCGTAAGTCAGTGCTTTGTGCGCTTTTTCAGCGCGTGTACGGGCAATAGCCTTGGTTTCTTCTGTGTTATAGCCGATGTATATTTCTTTAATGCAAAGAAGATCATTGCTTGAAAGAAGCGCATCTATAGTGGCATCGTCTGTTTTTATAGCGCCGCTATTTCTCATACATTCAATAGTTCGATATGCAAGCATGTTGTTTTTCTGCAACATCCTAAAAAGCCAATCCGTCATATACTGTGCCTCTATCGCCATTCGGTAAGTATCATCGTTGTTATAGCATTCTGTTGCGCGATATTCGGCAATATATGCTTCAATCGCACTAAGATCATTATCCGAAAGCTTTGCACCATACTTTTCTGCCATGAGCTCGATAGCTTTGCTGTATCGTGCATTATCTTCGGTTAGTTCAAGCAGAGTTTCGATATGCTCTTCGGTAAGTTCTTCCACATCTTCGAAACTGTCGCGTTTATTGTTGAGGAAATAATATCTGAACTCCTGATACTGTACATCCTTGCCGCCAACGGTCATTACAACTTTTTTATCTGACGCGCTCGGAGTAAAATCGGACGAACCTCCTCCGCATGATACTGCAGCAATTCCTATAATCGCGGTCAAAACAGCCGCAAAAAATCTTCGTTTTAACATATTAGCCCTTTCTGCCCGGCGTGCAATATTCGGTGCGCCGTTTTTTATATTATAGCGCGCTTATGTGACGGTAGTGTGAATAAGAGCAAATTTGTCACAATAATATCACTTTTTTAAGTTTAAAATTCCGACGACAAATGGTAGTCTTTAGCGTGCGCTGAATTTATGGATGTGCTATACTTCAAAACAGCAAGCAGGAAAGGAATGTTAGCATGAACAAAATTTCAAGCGGCAAAAAGCTGCTTTCAATAATACAACTCTACGTTGACGAATGTAAAAATGCCGACGTGAAAAAACCGATATTCGCAAATGTAGCGGGGTTTTGTCGCTTTGCGGGGATATCGGTCGGTGAATTTTTAAGTTTTAAACGTAAGTTTCCGCGTGAGTTTGAGAATGCGGGCGCTTACTTTGAAGATGCCGCGCTCAACTCGGGTGCAACAGCTACACTTGTAGGAATGTATCTTCGCCAATACGGCTTCTGGGGGGCGCCAGTCGACGATGAGGTTATATGCGATCACGATATGTTAGCCGACGGTATATAAGGGGGACCATTCTTGCATCTCTACGGCAAACCAAATAAAAAGCAGGCAGAATTCTTCCGCTCTACTGCAAAATTCACAGCGTACGGCGGTGCACGAGGCGGTGGCAAAAGTTGGGCTCTTCGTAGAAAGCTTATACTTCTCTGCCTGCGATACCCGGGCATACATTGCCTTATAATCCGCCGTACGCTTAAGGATCTTTCGGATAATCACGTACAACCTCTTTTATCGGAAATAGGTAAATATGTTACCTACTCCGCAGGCGCACGAATACTGCGTTTTAAAAATGGAAGCCGCATAGATCTCGGCTATCTCGCGTGTGATGCTGACACATCACACTACCAAGGTCAGGAATACGACATAATCGCCATTGACGAGGCGACGCAGATATCTGAATTTCAGTTCGCCTGCCTTAAGGGATGCCTTCGCGGTGTTGGCAATTATCCGCGACGAATGTATCTGACCTGCAATCCCGGCGGTATTGGACACGCGTGGGTGAAGCGCCTTTTTGTCGACCGTGATTTTCACGAAGATGAGAACCCGGAGGAATACCGCTTTATACGTGCTTCAGTGCATGATAATAACGTGCTCTGTGAGAGGGATCCCGAGTATGTTAATATGCTAAAAACATTACCCGAAAAGCTTCGCGCGGCGTGGCTTGATGGGCGTTGGGATCTTTATGAAGGACAGTTCTTTCCCGAATTTTCGCGCGAAAAGCACGTCATACTTCCACGCCAACTTGAAACGAGCCGTTATTTTGCGGCATTCGACTACGGCTTTGACCGCTTCGCTTTGCTTATCATCGGTATTGTCGGAGATACCTTTTACGTTACCCGAGAGGTATGCAAATCAAATCTTACGCTCTCTATGGCAGGCGAAGAACTCGCTAAAATAGTTTACGAGGAACGTAAACTAGGACACGATATTCCATACGCCGTCGCATCTCCCGATTTATGGAACAGGCGTCAGGATACCGGTTACAGCGGCGTTGAGGTCATATCCGGCGTGGCGGGCACGCCACCGCTCATACGTGCTGATAATCGCCGTATCCCCGGTTGGCGTGCACTGCGCGAACGCTTTTCGGGAAGGCTTTACATATTCAGAGCTTGTGAAGAGCTTATCCGCTGTCTTGAGGCGCTTCAGTTTGACAAGACCGTTGCAGAAGATGCCGCAAACGAGCCTCATGATATAACACACGCGCCCGAGGCATTGCGTTACGCCGTTATGTCGCGCACAGAAGCGGACGTCACCGTAACAAAAATGTCGGGTGGCGGAATTATTACATATTAACGGTATTCTCGCACCGTTATCCGGAAACGGAGCGTTAATATAAATAAATATATATTTTGGAGGTATCTTTACCATGGCAGTAACCAATTTTATTTCCACTGTTTGGAGCGAAACCCTTCTCTCCCAGCTTGATCGCGAGTACATCGGCGTTGCTAACTGTAACCGTGATTTCGAGGGTGACATCAAGGGTAAGGGCTCGGCTGTTCAGATAGCTAATATCGGAGCTATCAACGTATACGACTACGACAAAAACACCGATCTTCTCGCCCCCGACACACTTCAGACTGCAGCTGTAACCCTTACTATCGATCAGGCAAAATCTTTTAACTTCCAGATCGACGACATTGACAAGGCGCAGACCAACCCAAAGCTTATGGAGGGTGCAATGAAGCAGGCAGCGGCAGCTCTTGCAAATGTTGCAGATTCCTACGTTTACGGCCTTTGCAAGGATGCAATCGAGTGTAACACTCTCGCCTGCGACGCGGTAAACGTTGATAACATCATCGACTACGTTGTTATGGCGCGTCAGCATCTCTTAAAAAGCGGCGTTAACAGCAACATCGCAACCAGTCTTGAAATCTCTCCTGAGGTTGCGGCAGTGCTTCTCCGTGCAAAGATTCTCAACGGCAGCGAGAACACCGCGGCACTAGAGAACGGTCTTATCGGCAAGCTTATAGGATTTGACGTTTACGTTTCTCCGAATGTAGTAAGCGCAGACGGTACTTACAAGTGCCTCGCACGCACCAAGCGTGCCGTTGCATTCGCTGAACAGCTCAACGAGGTTGAGGCATACCGCCCCGAAACCCGTTTTGCAGATGCAATCAAGGGACTTCACCTTTACGGCGCAAAGATCGTTTACCCCGAAGAATTCGTGGTACTCGATATGTCGCTTGGCGAATAAACACACGTCGACAAGCAGCAGGGGCCGTGCCCTTGCTGCTTGTTGTGGTATTGAAAGGAGATAGAAATGACCTATTTCGATGTATATCTCGTGGCTCTTTCAATGATAGGCGAAGCTGAAAATACTTCCGCTACTGCCGATTATCAGAAAAGAGCCGAAAGACTGTTCGCACACATTAATACGAGTCTTTACCCGCTTCACTTAAATCTAGGTGGCGCCCCTATCGAAGCAGCTAAATTCTTTATAGAGACGCTCGACACACGTTTTTTACTTCACGAAAGCCTCATGCTTCCGGCAGCACTCGAAATCGCTTCCCTGCTTATAATCGACAAACTTCCGAATGTTTCGGTTCTTTTGAAGACTCGTGCTGAAGAAGAAAAGAAAAATATAGCCTCAACCGGCTCTACAATAGGATCTATTAAAGAGGTGTACTTTGTATGAGCACTCTTAAAGAAACGGTTATAAGCAACTTTTCCGACTCAGCTATCATTGACAACTTCAGAGTTTCAGCAGACGGAACTTTAACCAAGCGTGATGGCTGTATCTCACTGGGCGAATTTGACGGATTTGTACGCGGGTGTTGCCCTATAAGTACGGATATGCTCTACGTCGTAGCAGGTTCAAAGCTTTATAAGTTGCGCTACAGTTCGGCATTATTTCTTGGTGAGCTTCCCGGAGCTGTTTTCGGTGATGAGGAAACGTGCATAATGTATATTTATGCCGGAATTTTGTACATAATAGGCGGCGGAAGATTTTACTCTTATGAAGAAAGAACTTCCACTTTTAAATCCTGTGAATACATTCCCCTCTATCGCTCGGACAATGATGAATATGTAGCAGAAGGGCTTAATAATATCAGCACGCGTGTATACGAGGTTGTTAAATTCAAAACTACTTCGACAAATTATACTCTATCACGTGAACCTACCGAGATAGAAATCAGAAGATTTGACGGTGTTATTGTCCCTAAATCTCACTTTACTGTAACCTACAACAATGGTATGGCAAATGTCAAACTCTCAAACACGTCCATTCTTTCGAGTGAGGAATATTTTATCATCGAATATACTATAAACCCATCTTATTTCTCGCCTGAAAAAGAACGGTACCTCGCTTGCAAGAATGCCTATGTCTATGAGGGTGAGAGTGGGGTAAGAGTTTTGCTCTACAATTCAGATGAAGGCGCGATGTTTTTCTCTGAACCTAACCCCAACACTCCATATATCGGTACCTACTATCCACGTGAAAACGTGTTCTTCGCGCCAAACTCAGAAAAAATACGCTGCATCACGCGCTTCGGTGAAAAAACTCTTGTTATAACAGATGTGTCGACTTATTATCTCGCAGAGGACACTAGAACATCTGGCGAAAATATAATTTTCAAGGGATTCAGGCTCGTTGAGATGAAAAAGGATATCGGCATAAGCGAAAATTCGGGCGTTGTGTCATATGAAGGCGTAATATACTTTATGAATTCATTTGGATTGTATTCCCTCTCTTACAATCCCGTTGAGTTCAAGTATACAACAAAGCTTATGACTATACCAGACAATGTAGGTGTCCCTCGCGGCGATTACTCAAAGGTGCGCTTGCACATAGACCGCATTAACCGCGAGATATGGTGTCACAACGGCGGAGTTATTGCGGTATACAGCTTCACAAACAAAAAGTGGTACCGTTTCAGCGGATTTAACCCAACCAAACTTTTCACCTATCAGGACGCATCCGCTTTTACGGAAGCAAACAAAATATGCGTATTCAAGGTTGGTGAGCAGCTCGATCACGGCACGGGATTTGTCGCCTATGTTGAAACCCACAATCTCGATCTCGGCAATATCTTCGTCGAGAAAACGATATTCGGTTTCGGCGCGGCCTTTGAACGTTGTAAAGGGGCAAGGTTTGAGTGTACGCTAAAGAGTGACAAGGGCAGCTCATTTACGTTTGAGGTGAGCGCAGACAACCATACCTCAGATACTACGCCTATTGTAAAACGCACACACGCAAGGCTTGGTAACTGCTATTACGTTATCTGCAGGGTAAGTTCACCCCCGAGTGCACCGCAAACTAAATTGCGTTCGATTATGATATCCTACAGAGCAATGGGAGGAAATGCATGATAGCTTTAATATATTTGCTAGGGTTTGTTTGCGGCGCTTTCTTTTATTTCGCGCTGTCGCTTATCACTTCTGCAAAAAGACGCAAGGAAAAATCTACGCAAACCCCAGAGGATGCTATGAAAAGTATTCTCTACTACTGAAAGGAGCTTTTGAATGAAAGATAATTTAGCCTGGCGACAGTTTGAAGCAGGACGTGAATACAACCGTCGTATCGGGCTTTACGAAAACTACACGCAATGTGAACGATTCTACCGAGGTGATCAGTGGAAATCCGTCGTTTCGGGCGGACTCCCCACTCCCGTTTTCAACTACATCAGACGTATCGCTGACTACTACATCTCGCAAATTGCAAAAGACAATATTGATATGACCTTTTCAGACGAAAATTTGCCGTTTGTTTCGAGCGAAGCTCACCGTGAACGCATAACAAGTGCCGTAGCGCTACTCAACGAGCATGCGTCATTTCGCTGGGAAAAGTGCAGACTTGACCGCGTCATACGCTCTGCTCTCCGTGATGCGGTACTCTCAGGCGACGGCATATTCTTTACATATTGGGATCCAACGGTGCGTACAGGCCAGGCGTACACGGGCGATTTTGTCACAGTAACGCTTGATACAACAAATCTTTTTGTAGCTAATGTAAACTCTGCTGACATTCAGTCGCAGGAATACGTTATCGTTTCTGGACGAGAAAGTGTTTTAAAGCTTCGTTCAGAGGCAATTTCAGCAGGTGTTAGCCGCGAAATGGTTGAAAAGATACGTCCCGACGGCGATCTTCACTTTGGTGCCGGTGACTATGCCATGCACGAAAATCCCGATGTTTCCTGTGAGAAAGCTACATATATAATCAAATTCACACGCGATGAAAACGGATACGTTCAATTTGAGAAGCACACGCGCGACGTGCCAATTAAGCGCGTTTCAACAGGGCTTCGTATGTATCCTATTTGTATGTTCAACTGGACTCCTACAAAAAATTCTTATCACGGTACATCGCCAATGGCACAGCTTATCCAAAATCAGAAGTACATCAACAAGGCATACGCGCTTTTGATGAAGCACATGATCGACACCGCATTCTCTAAAGTAGTGTACGATAAAACGCGTATTCCCGAATGGACTAACGAGGTAGGTCAAGCTATTGGTGTTGTTGGCGGCGATCTTACCAGTGTTGCTTCAACCATAAGTCCCGGAGAAATGAGCGAAAATTTCGCCGACATAATCGACGATGTTGTAATGCACACAAAAAACAGTATGGGTGCAACAGATGCTTCTCTCGGCGATGCCGCCCCCACAAATACGTCTGCAATAATCGCGCTTCAGGAGATAAACGCAGTGTCACTCGATCCCGTACGTGCCGCACTTTACGCTTGCCTTGAGGAACTCGCGGCTATATGGATAGACTTTATCTGCGCATATTACGCGGACGGAAGAATGGTGCTTTGCCGTGAAGGAGATGCAAAGGCGCTTGATTGCAGAGTGCTTCGCGAAGAGCTTATCTCTGCAAGAGTTGACGTTGGCGCGTCCTCACGCTACTCAAAGGCATCGGCGCTTGCCGAGCTTTCCAAGCTGCTTGATGGTGGTCACATAACGCTCGTGCAGTATCTTGAAAGAATGCCCGATGGTATTATCCCTGGTCGTGACACGCTTATTTCTGAACTTAAGGAGGAAAAACAAAGTGTGTAATGAAGTAAACACCATGGACGTAGCTGAATCAGCAGAGGAAACTGTAGTATCAACAAAACCTACTGCTGTAAATGAGCCTAAAGCGTCCACTCCCTCGCCCGATGAGGTTAATGCCACAAACGCGGCTCGCTCCACGGGCAAGGTAGATGATGACGGTCAAGGTGCGGCGTTTTTCACTGCCGCCGACGTTCGAGCGATGAGCCGTGAGCAGGTAAGACGAAATCTGCCGAAGATACTGAAGAGTATGGAAAGCGATAAGTTTTAAAAAAACGAACTGCTAGCTGCTGAATCTTCGCGGTCCGACTACTTTACCGTATTTGCAACACAGCTTAACACAAAACTTGAAGAGCTTGCGAACGAGTAAGCGTAACTAAAACACCCGACGGACTTACCGTCGGGTGTAATTTTATGCAACTGTAACGGGTACACTGGTCTGCGCCGCGATTTTTTCGCGCCACACATCAACCTCTGCCTTTTCCGGTACTCGGAAGGTGTGAGTTTCAACGCTCTCGCCGAGCTGTTCGTACTTAGCGTTCCCAAGGTCGTGGTACGGCTCTATTTCGAGCTTTTCCACATTTTTGAGTTCACTCGCAAGTGCGGCAAGTGCTGTAAAATGCTCATCTGTATCGTTAACATCAGGAATAATCGGTGTGCGGATAACGATTTTCTTCCCCATACTGTCGATAAGGCGCAAGTTTTCTAGTATGCGCTCGTTCGGCACGCCTGTATACTTCTCGTGGAGCGCACTGTCTGTGTGCTTTACGTCGTAAAGAAATAAATCAACGTGCTCGGCAACAGCTTTGATGTTTTCCGCGCTTGTGTAACCGCAGGTTTCAATAGCTGTATGAAGTCCATTATTCCTTGCTGCTTTCAGGAGAGCAAGCGTAAAATCAAGCTGTGCCGTCGGCTCACCGCCCGAAAGTGTAATACCGCCGCCGGAGTTATCGTAAAAGACCTTATCCTTCATAACGTCGGCAATAATCTCGTCGACTGTCACATTTGTTCCCTTAAGCTCAAGTGCATCTGTAAGACACGCTTCTACGCATTTACCACACGAAATACACTTGTCGCGTTCAAGCGTGTGAGTAGTGCCGTTTACAATGTGAACACCTTGCTCACACACAACGGCGCATTTGCCGCAATAAACGCACTTGTCGCCATGATACATGAGCTCACTTGTTTTTCTCTGCGATTCGGCGTTATGACACCACGCACAGCGCAAGGGACAGCCCTTTAAGAAAACCACCGTGCGTATACCTGGTCCGTCGCTTGTACAGAATTTCTGCACATTGAATACAGTACCTATCATAAGTTATACTCCGTTCTGTTAATTAAAGCGAGTTGTTGACACTCGGGAAGACCCATAAAATACTCCGAAAAACCGTAAAGACAAACGGTTAGGCTCTTGTATCTCTCGGGAGACTTCATAGCATCTCACAGAATTTCGCGGTCAATAACACTCGTTCCAATGTGAGATCCGCCGAGGGCAGAATATGAGAGTGTGAGTACCTTGAATGTTTCAGGCCTCTGCTTTTTGCTGAAGGTCAGATTGAGTCCACCTGTGCCGGCACGCTCAAAAGTTGTTTTTAAGTATTTCCACAAGCTCGGCATAAGTAAAGCGCTTTTCCTTAAACACAAGCTTGTCGATAACGTAAAGCGAGTCGCCGAAAGTTGCGCAGATAGTTGTAGGGCGCTTTCTGTCGTTATGACAGCTGCACTCAAGCGCACTGTACGAAAGAAGCAGTCCGTTGAGAACGTAGAAATTACGAAGAATTCTTCTGAAATTAGCCGACATCTTTTTGCCAGCTATAGCCTGTATATCTGCGCGTTCGCAATTTCGGTCTTGCACATTTTGCGCGCTTCTGCGGCATAACGCTCACAGTACACCTTAATTGCAAAAATCACATTTTCGGCATTTTCAGCAAAGATTTTTGATTCCTCATAGCCCTTCTCTACTGCCTTAGCCTTGATTTTTGCAAGCATACCAGAAAAAACTTAGCCTAAGATAAGTCTGTAGTTGGGCTTAAATGACCGTGCGAGAGAAGCTGATTACTTTCCTCGGTAAATGCCTCTTCAGGTGCCTCTTCAACTACTCTGCCGTCAAAATAGTCACACTCATATACGGGTACGGATACCTCGGAAAGAAGCTGTGATAGGACCTTTGCATATATGTCGGGGCTTCCTCGTCAGCACAAGTCGGATCGTAGCCATGTCGTTCTGTGAGCCA
>JAZNLM010000095.1:0-2276 GCA_045579105.1 Candidatus Flemingiibacterium sp. | reverse complement strand
CCTGTCGCTGGCAAACACCAGTTGAAAGCATCGCGGGGTAGAGCAGCTCGGTAGCTCGTCGGGCTCATAACCCGGAGGTCGGAGGTTCAAATCCTCCCCCCGCAACCACATGGCGGCGTAGCTCAGTTGGCCAGAGCATTCGGTTCATACCCGGAGTGTCAGCGGTTCGAATCCACTCGCCGCTACCATGTTTAATCAAGAAAAACAGTGCAGATCGAAAGATCGGCACTGTTTTTCTTTGTATATGATGTACGAGAAAACAGTACAGGTTGGTTTACGGGAAGTTCATACATCGCTGCTGCATACCAAAAGTGGCACAAAAGGCTGAAAAATCTTGATATTGCTAAACTTTGGGATTGGTTTTGCTATACCTCAAATTGTCAGCATTTCGTTTACACTTTTGACCGCTTCCTGCCGACGGTCTTCTCTTGAATGAACGTAGCGGTTGATGGTACCGGACGTGCATAAGGAAACTCTGAACCCAGATTATGCAGTATCCAAAACGAAAAGGATCCGCTTTGCAAATGCAGGGCAGACCCTTTTTTATAAATAGAAAAGTCGTGTTGATGACAAGCGTGGCAGAATATGCTATAATTAATTTGCTCTTTGGGCGTTCGTTCTAATCGTTCAGGAAATAATGTTATTAATGAAATGTATAGGAGGATTGTTATGACACATTTGTATGGAGACGGTGTTCATGATGATACTATCGCAATTCAGGAGAGAATTGACAATGCAGGATGCGAATTGATTCTTCCGCCGCCACAAGCATATTACCTGATTTCCAAACCTCTTGAACTTCCTTCAAATTTCAAATTGTGCTTACCGCGCTTTGCGGAAGTACGATTGGCAAAAAATTCGAATTGCGTCATGCTTAAAAATAAAATGGTAGTGGATCGCAAGGAGCGGACTCGGGAATTGTACTGTGAGGAGATTGCACAAAGAAGCGAAATGTTAGTCTATGACTATATCAACGAATATTCTCCGGATTCGCCGTGTTATAATATTGAGGTGCAGGGAGGCATTTGGAACCTCAACAATCTGGAACAGAGTCCTAACCCGATTTGGGCGAGAATCAAGCGTCTGAAATGCGAACCGTACAGCTATAGCGGTTTTATTTTCCTGTTTTATAATGTGAAAAATCTTCGCATTTCTTCGCTCACCCTCAAGGATACTTCTACTTTTTCGGTGGTTCTGGACAAAGTATCCTATTATACCGTAGATAATATTACGTTTGATTTCAACTACGGCAATCCGTTTGCCGCCTGCATGGATGGAATTCATATCTGCGGCAATTGTCACTTTGGTGAAATCACGAACCTCAAAGGTGCCTGTTATGACGATTTGGTGGCAATTAACGGAGATGAGGGTTCATCAGGCCCTATTACCAACCTTAAGGTGAGCGGTATATATGCCGAAGACTGCCATAGCGCTGTGAGATTTCTTTCCTTTAAGAGTCCCATGGAGAAGATTCATATTTCGGATATATATGGGTCGTTTTACCAATACTGTATCAGCTTTTCCAAATACTACTCGGTCAGTCCTTATCCCGGACTTTATGATGCGATTACGATTGACAATGTATATGCGAGAAAGGCAAAATTGCTGCCTGTTTACAATAAATCGGCTAACCAGCCTGCATATCCTTTAATTGAGGTACAGACGGGCGTGAAGATTAAGCATCTGAAGATTTCGGATGTATACCGCAGAGAATACATTAATTCTGTCGAAACCATGCGAATATATGCCGGGGCAGAGGTAGATTCGCTGATTCTCGAAAATATATCTACAGAGAATCATACGCAAAAAGGAGAGATGCCTATTCTGGTAAACAAGGGTATCATAGGGCGTCTTGTCGCAGAAAATATCATGGAAAATGGCGAAGCAGTTACGCTGTAACTGCACTAAAGACGTTCAGGATGATTCAAAGATATTGAAGGAGAGCGATTTGAAAGCTGCTGCGAAGATGTTTGTATTGTACTCCCAAATGGCTTGCCGGGACGGAACTTTTTCGTTTCTGCATACAATGTAGGAACCCATTTTCAGTTTATTTTGGGAGCTTTCATACCCGGAGTGTCAGCGGTTTGAATTCACTCGCCGCTGCCATGTTTTTCTTTGTATTATTTTATATCATAGGAGAACAGAACGGACAGCACTTGACGAAATATATTAGCGCTCGGAAGAGCGAGTGAGATACATGACGGAGGGAGAGTGCATCTGTGAATGTGATATTGTCCGTGATTGCTGCGGCGGAATGTGCAGCCGATATCCGCGAG
>JAZNLM010000094.1:0-43211 GCA_045579105.1 Candidatus Flemingiibacterium sp. | reverse complement strand
GTAATTGCGGTAATCGGAGAACGTGCATTTTTTCATATTTGGCTTTTGGAGAAGTGCCTTTAATTCATCATCGCTGTACGTTTCTTTTATTGTTGCAACGCCCTTGTATTTCTTCATATTCAGCTCTGTGATACCCTCTCGGTTGCACCATGACAAAAACGCTTTCAAGGTTATTGTATAGCTCTTTATTGTGTTGGGCGAGAGGGAAGCATCTTGCATTGAAATTATCATGTCGCGCAGATGCTCACTCGTTAGCTCCGTGATGTCAAGGCTCGTGTCAAGATGCTTGGAAATGGAGTGAAAATGATGTGTGTATGATTCAATCGTTTTGCTTTTTACGCCGTCAGACCGCTTGGTTAGCAAGAAACGCTCAAAGCACTCTGCGGCACTTTCGTCAGATGCCATCGTTATTTTTAGACTTTTTTTCATGATTTTTCAGACCTCTTGGTTCGTTGATTTTTGTGTGAAAAACATGAGAGTTGCGTAAACAAGAAAAAAGCCGAAAACGTCAGACGTTTTCGACTTTTTTTGAATTTTGGTCGGAGTGAGGTGATTCGAACACCCGACCTCTTGGTCCCGAACCAAGCGCTCTACCAAGCTGAGCCACACCCCGATTTGTTTGCAACAGTAGTATTATAGCAGAACTTGCGCCGTTTGTCAATAGCGTTTTGGAAAAATGTTCGAAAAATAGTGTCATAAAAAGGACACCGATTAAATACGATGCCCTTTCATATTTATTTTCTTACGAAGAGTACTCCGAGAGTGTTCTTTCCGCAGTGTGAGGATATCGTACAACCCGCGCGAGTGACAAGCACTTCATTGAATACTCCGTATGCCTTGATCTGCTCTACACACGCGCTTATAATGGCTTCGTCGCATCCTGCGTGGGTGACAAAAATACGAGTTGTGTCGATCTCGTCGATGTATTTGAGCTGATCTTCTATGTACTTCTTGAGCGCCATTGAAAACTTTCCGCGATACTTCTTACCGACTCCCATTTTGCCATCGCAAACGCCTATACACGGCTTTAACTGAAGCAGATTTGCGCCAAGCGCCGCTAAAGCGGAACATCTGCCGCCCTTATACAGAAATTCGAGGTCGTCAACTACGAACGATGCATCAACCCGTGACGTCATCGCACGGCAAATTTCAGCAATCTGCGCAGCTTCCATGCCTACACATGCCATATCGTATGCCGCCATAATGAGAAGTCCGCCGCCCGTCGAAAGGTTGCGGGTGTCAACGACGTATATGTTCTCGTATTTTTCTGCGGCAATACGCGCGTTATTGTAAGTTGAGGACATGTCCGAGCTTATTGTGAAAAGAACTACAGCGTTGCCTGACTCGGATTCTGCGGCGAAAAAATCATCAAACTGGTTCTGGTTTACAGCGGCGGTTTTCGGAAGCTCACCCGTTTTCTCGTAGTGCGCGTATATCATATCTGGATCAATGTCTACTCCGTCGTGGTAGTGGTCATTACCGAGCGAAACTGTGAGCGGTAGTATTTTCAGACTGACACGCTCTATAAGCTCGGGCGATAGGTCTGTTGTACTGTCACTTGCGATAGTAATTTTACTGTTCATGATTTTATCTCCGTTTTTCTTAACATAAGGGTAGGGCTGTTACAAAAGCAACAGCCCGATCCAGATTATTTAATATTGTGAGATTTGTAAAATTCTACGTACTGATATAGTATTTCCGCGGTGGTTTCTATACCCAGTCTGGAAGAGTCGAGTGCGAGATCATAGTTATCGATCTTGCCCCATTTCTGACCGGTATAGTAGTTATAGTAGTTGGAACGGCGTTTGTCAGTTTTTACAATAACGTCTTTCGCCTTATCAGTGGTGATATCGTGCAGTTCTGCAATGTGCTGCGCTCTGAAGTCGAGAGAAGCGTGGATGAAGACCTTGATAAGATTAGGATAATCGCGGAGCACGTAATCTGCACATCTTCCGATGAATACTGCGGGACCGCAGTTTGCGATTTCTCTGATTATATCCGACTGCGTTATAAAGAGTTTATCGTTTATAGGCATATCAAAAGCGATATGCGCGTTTCCGCCCCAGAAGGAACTGCCCATAGCAAGCGTATAGAGAAGGCTGTTCGTAGCTTTTTCGTCTGCCTGATCAAGTACGTGGTGCGCAAGACCGCTCTTTTCTGCGGCAAGCTTTATAAGCTCGTTATCATAAAACGGTACGCCGAGCTTTTTTGCAAGTTCTTCGCCTATGTGACGTCCCGCACTGCCGTACTGTCTGCCGATTGTGATAATAAGATTAGAGTTCATAACAAACCTCCTTGTTGTTGCTGTTGATATTATTATACACCATTTTTTAGCAAAATGCAAGGGGCTTTGGTGATTTTTTACTTTAAACTCTCTATATCCGCTAGGTTTAGTAAAGGCATATTATTGAAATATCGTTTCAATGACACGCTCGCACGCATCGGGAGAATAGCGCCAATGTGAAATATGTCGTTGCTCTGAAATGATTGCTTTCGTACGAGCAGGCGAAATTGAATACCCTGTGTCGATTATTGCGAGCTTTATCTTCATTCGTTCGGGGATGATATTTTTTATGTAGACAGCCGCACTTTGTCCTACTGCAACCCCTTCACGATATTCCGCAAGGCCTGCTAGATTTGGTGTAAGCTCAACGAAAATACCGTAAGGTTCGATACTGCGTACTATTCCCGTAACCGTCTGACCTATTGAAAACAGCGCGGCGTTTTCTTCCCAAGTACCGAGCAGTTCGCGACGTGTTACGAATATACGTGTGGGGATACTGTCGGCATTCTTGTGTACGTCGCGTACCACGACGTTTATTTCGCCGCCGACGCACAGTCTGTCCGCAGGGTGTGAAATACGTGACACTGACATAGAATCTATGGTGAGAAGTGAAACTATACCGCAGCCAACGTCAACGAATGCACCGAACTGCTCGAGATGCGTTGCTTTTGCGGGGATAACGTCGCCAGGTGTGAGCTTTGCTAAATAGTTTACGGCACATTCGAGCTGTGCCGCACGACGCGAGAGACGAATTACAGGCGGCCCAATACGTCTTCTCTGTATGTCGGTTATTTTAAAGCAAACTGGCTTGCCTACACGTGTGATTACGGCGATATCCTTGACAGGTTCACCGTCCGTAAGCTGTACTTCTTCTTTTTCCATGATGCCTGTGTACTCGCCAAGGTCGACCATAAGCTCGCTTGCGCCCTGCGCACGAGTTGCGACTGCCTCGAGTATACGCCCCTCACGCATTGCGCGCTCGAGTGAGTCAAGTGAGGATAAATACTCACTGTTTTGATGTGTGCCGATAAGATTTCCCTCTGTAAAATAGGTTTCCGTCATTTGTATTCACCGTAGCCTTTGTCTTGTAAAGGCCTCCTTTATTTTGTTATACGCTACATTCTTATGCGTTAAGGAAAAGAATATGACAAGTTAATCATAGTCGTTGACAAATGTGAATGTTTGTGGTAATATAACTGTATAATCGTTAACTTGAAAAGATATGGTGAAGAGTATGTTTATGGAAGAACGCCACGCAGCGATACTTGAAATAATAGCCGAAAAGGGAAGCATTACTACGACAGAAATACAAGAACGCTTTTCTGTCAGCTATGACAGTGCTAAGCGCGATTTGCGTATTCTTGAAGAAGCTGGCAAACTTCGCCGTACACACGGCGGAGCGATACCTCTTGGCGACCTTACATTGTTCTCGACGCGAAAAAGTGAACCGTCCGCCTTTTCAGAAGATGAGTGTGCTCGTATTGCCAGATATGCGGTGTCACTTGTAAAAGAAGGCGAGCTTATATTTTTACCGTGCGAGCGTATGGGGGAACTTGTTGCACAAAATCTTGCGCGTACGCTCTCGCTTCGCGTGGTTACCGGTAGTATTACAGTAGCGCAGATGCTTCGTCGGCGTGAGGGCGTTAGCGTGATACTTGTGGGCGGCGAAGTTGACGAAAACGGATGCTGTCACGACAGCTTTTCAGCTGAGATGTTGAAACGCTTTCGATTTGATAAGGTATTTCTGTCGACAGATGCAGTCAGCGCGGATTTTGGCGTGTCTGTGAGTGGTACGGAATCTGTTGCGTATTATACGGCAGCTCTTGACGGTGCGAGAAAAGTTATCGGACTTTATCCGTCGGAGTGTGTGGGGACGGATGCGAGTGTATCCGTTTGCCGCGCATCACGACTTGATGCTGTACTGACGGGCGGGGCGGTTCCCGATGAGGTCCGTCGTGCATTTGACGAATGCGGCGTTTCTGTGGTGGAATGCGGATAAAATACGGTGGGCTTGCCCACCGTATTTTTTTGTGTGCGGCTCACACGTGATGTCTATGCGCTTGCGTGTGGGGAACGGCCCCACCGCCGTCAGTGGTGGGGGGAAGTGATTTGAGTGGGCGACATACCTTTGTTTGTCTGTCGCAAAAGTCACCATACGAATTATATTTAAACATGCTGTTACTTTTGTACCAGTGGGAGATTTTGTTCTGCGCCGCCGTGCCATTCTGTTAGGTGCGAAGATCGGACAAGCTTTGTGCGCATAGCGCGCAGACGCCTCGCTGTGCGCGAATAATGTTAGAATATGCAGTATCACACACACTCAAAAATCTCCTTGACAAACGCGCGCGTATGCGCTATAATAATATATTATAATAGCATAACTATGTTTACAAGGTAGGAATAAAATTGTCAAAGAAACTAACACGCTTTTTCACGGCGTTAATAGTGCTTCTTACTGTAACGGCATTCGGTGTTATAGCTTTCGCGGCTGCCACAACTTCCGAACTTGCCGTGCTTGAAGACAAGCTTGCAGCCGCAACCGCTTCGCGCAAATCGGCGGAAAACGCCGTTAAAAGCGCCGAAACGGGTTACGCGGACGCGCTTGCAAAGAAAAAGGCAATCGATAATAAAATATATTCACTCGATGTTGAAATAGAGGCTCTCACAGAGCTTATCGACGGTTATAATAAGCAAATCGAGCAAAAAAACGCGGCGATATCCGAGGAAAACGTAAAACTTGATGCTGCGTATCACACGGTTCGTCAACGCATCCGTGCAAAGCGTGAAGAGGGAAATGTTGATGTTCTTTCTGTGCTTCTCGATGCAGACGGTCTGGTTGAGCTTTTCACTGCGCTTGACCGCTTTACCTGTATGCTTGACTATGATGCAAGACTGCTTAAGTCCTACAATGACTCTATAGCCGCACTCGAAAACATGCGCGGCGAGCTTACGGATACCATGAACAGCCTCAACGTACAAATGGCGGAACTTGAAGTGCGTCGAGCCGAGCTTAAGGCGGATCTTGCGGCGGCAAAACAGCTTGTTGTTACAAGTGAAAATCAGCTTGCAAGTGCAGAAAAGGATCTCGCAAGCGTTGAAAAGGCAGAGGCTCTCTATTCAAAACAGCGTGAGGCGCTCTTGGCGGAGCTTGCAAAAACAAGCAATCAGAAGTACGTTGGTGGCGAATTTTTGTGGCCACTTCCGCAGAGTCATACCCGAGTTTCAAGTGGATTCGGATACCGTATTCACCCCGTTACAGGTAAGCCACAGCATCACAACGGCATTGACATCCCGGCACCGTATGGAACCGAGATATACGCCGTAAACGATGGCACGGTAGTTGAATGTGCGTATAACTACGCTGACGGTTACTATATCACCGTAAGCCACGGCGGCGGTATAGCATCGTTTTATTCGCATCTGTCGCGCTATCGCGTAAACGTTGGTGACAAAGTCAAGCGCGGACAGGTTATAGCAAACGTAGGTACATCCGGATACACAACCGGCCCCCATCTTAATCTTAACGTTTACGAAAACAATGTTGCGGTAGATCCGATGAAATATTTTCAATAACTAGAAAATTACCCCTTCACAGAAAGGATACACATACAATGCCAACCGAAAGACAGAAAAAAATACGCAACTTCTCTATAATAGCGCATATTGACCACGGCAAGTCAACTCTTGCTGACCGTATACTAGAATATACGCGTACTGTTGCAACTCGTGATATGGAAGCTCAGCTTCTTGATAATATGGACCTTGAGCGTGAACGCGGCATTACAATAAAAGCGCGCGCGGTAAAACTTGACTATCATGCGCCCGACGGAGAAATCTACGCGCTTAACCTTATCGACACACCCGGTCATGTCGACTTCGGATACGAGGTTTCGCGCTCGCTCAACGCGTGCGAAGGCGCACTTCTTATCGTTGACTCTACACAGGGGGTTGAGGCGCAGACACTTGCAAACGCATATCTTGCTATTGACAACAATCTTGAGATAGTGCCCGTTATCAACAAAATAGACCTTCCCAGCGCAGACGTTGAAAAGGTGCGTGCTGAGATCGAGGACATAATCGGTATTCCTGCGGATGACTGTCCTGCGGTTTCTGCAAAGGTCGGTCTTAACATAGATCAGGTGCTTGATAAGATAATTTCAGATATCCCTTGCCCCGAAGGTGACGAGAATGCACCGCTTCGTGCGCTCATCTTCGACTCGTACTATGACAGCTATCTTGGTGTTGTCGTAAATATGCGAGTGGTAGAAGGTACTCTTCGCGCCGGTGACCGTATACGCCTTATGAGCACAGGCGCAGAGTTTGATATCGTTGATGTTGGTTATATGGACGCGTTCGGTCTTAAGTCCGGCGAATTTCTGTCGGCAGGTGACGTTGGTTACTTTACCGCGAGCATCAAGTCTGTCGGCGATACACAGGTCGGCGACACGGTAACCCTTGCATCGAATCCTGCGGACGAGCCGCTTCCCGGATTTAAGGAAGCACGCCCGATGGTTTACGCAGGTATTTATCCTGCGGACGGTGCACGTTATGGGGATTTAAAGGATGCGCTTGAGAAGCTTCAGCTTAACGATGCGGCGCTTACCTTTGAAGCAGAAACGTCCGCGGCACTCGGCTTTGGTTTCAGATGCGGATTTTTGGGACTTCTCCACATGGAGATAATTGAGGAGCGACTTGAGCGCGAGTTTAATCTTGACCTCATTACTACCGCACCGAGCGTTATTTATAATATCGACCTCAAATCGGGCGATCAGATACGTATTGACAACCCGTCGAACTATCCTGCACCCGACGAAATAGAAACGGCTTATGAGCCTATGGTAAAGGCTTCGATAATCACTCCGCCCGAATACGTTGGCGGTTTAATGGAGCTTTGCCAGGATCGCCGTGGTGAGTTTATCAATATGACCTATATTGACACCGACCGCGCGGAGCTTCACTACAATCTGCCGCTTAACGAGATAATCTACGACTTCTTTGATGCGCTAAAATCACGCTCTAAGGGTTACGCATCGCTCGACTATGAGCTTAACAGTTATGTTCCCTCGAAACTTGTGAAGCTTGATATACTCTTGAACGGAGACATCGTGGATGCACTTTCTTTTATCGTTCATGAGGAAAAGGCGTATGCACGCGCAAGACGCATATGCGAGAAGCTTAAAGACAATATACCGCGTCAGCTCTTTGAGGTGCCTATACAGGCGGCTATTGGCGGCAAGGTCATCGCTCGCGAAACAGTAAAGGCTATGCGTAAAGACGTACTTGCTAAGTGCTACGGCGGCGATATTACCCGAAAGAAGAAACTGCTTGAGAAGCAGAAAGAGGGTAAAAAGAAGATGCGTCAGCTCGGTAGTGTTGAGGTTTCGCCCGAGGCATTTATGGCAGTTCTCAAGCTCTCCGACGAGGACTAAAATATGCAAAGGAAGAAGCTTGGACTTTACGTTCATATCCCATTCTGCCACGCGAAGTGCGCATACTGTGATTTCTATTCGCAGTCGGGTGCAACTGATGCGCTTATGCAGCGTTACGTTGATGCGGTACTTCTGCAAATGGAAGATTACTCCGACGCGGCGCGAAATTATGTCGTCGACAGCGTGTTCATCGGCGGCGGTACGCCGACTGCGCTGCCCGTTGACACGATGTGCGAACTGCTTGCAGGTATAAAGCGTAACTTTAACCTATCGCGCGGTGCTGAATTTACCATTGAAGCAAATCCCGCGACGGTTACACTTGCTTCGCTGAAAAAATACCGCAAAATGGGCGTTAACCGTATAAGTATCGGTTTACAAAGCGCGCAGGCGGACGAGCTTGCGGCGCTCTCACGTATACATACGCTTGAGGATTTCGAGGCGAGCTACAAGGCGGCGCGTCAGGCAGGCTTTGACAACATAAGCATTGACGTTATGTATGGCATACCGCTTCAAACTGCGGATTCCTTTGCTCGTACGCTTGACTATGTTGCATCGCTTTCACCTGAACATATTTCCGTGTACGGCCTTAAGATAGAAGAAGGCACACCGTTTGCACGTATGCGTGATACACTGATACTTCCGGATGAGGACACCGAAGCGGATATGTATCTTGATTGTATCTTGAGTCTCGCGGCGAGAGGGTATAGGCAGTATGAGATATCGAATTTCTCCAGAGTAGGTCGTGAATGCCGTCACAATCTAAAATATTGGAACTGTGACGAGTATCTCGGACTTGGATGTGCTGCACATTCGTATTTTAGTAACATGCGCTTTTCAATGAAGCGCGATATGATGCTTTACATCGATTCAATGGAAGCTGATATGTCAAAGGGCGGTATGCTTACTGGTGACGGCATTTTTATGGAAGAGGAATATCTCAAAAAGGCGCAGCCCGTTGACGAGATGTATTCGCTTTCGCCAAATGAGCGTGTGGGAGAGTACATAATGTTGAAGTTAAGGCTTGCAGAGGGAATATCCTCTATGGAGTTCTCGGCTCGCTTCGGACTTAATTTCGATGCGCTCTACGGCAGACGCCTGAAGATATACATTGACAACGGCTTTATGCGCTACGACGGTGACAGATACGCATTCACTCCCAAGGGAATGTATGTATCAAATTACATCTTATCGACTATACTTGATTTTGACGAGGACAGCCGTATCGTAGGTGGAATCGCCGACGGTAGTGACAAGGCGTAGGAACGACGATAGGGGTTTCGGTCGCTTTTTGAAAAAAGTTCCGCAAAAACTTTATACAAAAAGGACGGCTTTGGCTAAACGCTCCGAGTGCCGTGTATTTGCGCTCTTGGCAGCCGAGAACCCTGCATCTTGGTAACCGTTAAGTGGTAGACATTAGATTGCCACATTTTTAGCGTTGCGCCATGAGATGATAGATACGAGTAAATAATAATCATAAACATAACATACAAGGAGAAAACACAATGGTAGAACAATTTTACACCGATCTCGACGGACTGCTTCGTATTCCGAGTGTTACCGAGCAGGGGGATGAACAGTATCCATTCGGGAAGAACTGTGCAGATGCGCTTGACTACACGCTTGCAATTTGCGAAAAGTACGGTTTTCGCACCAAAAAGTGCGGCAATATGCTCGGTTATGCCGAAATCGGTGAAGGCGAAGAAATGATCGGTATTTTAGCTCATCTCGACGTCGTTCCCGAAGGAGCAGGGTGGGATTATCCGGCTTTCGCGCTTACGCGTGTAACGGTTGACGGTGAGGAGCGACTTATCGGCCGCGGTGTGCTTGACGACAAAGGTCCTGCCATGATGTGTATATATGCTATGCGCGTGCTCTCTAATGCGAAAATTCCGCTTAAGCGCCGTGTACGTATAATCTTTGGTCTTACCGAGGAAGCAGGCGAGTGGAAGGATATGGAGTACTATAAGGCGACGGAAGAGCTTCCGACATTCGGCTTTACTCCCGATGCTAACTTCCCGTGCGGTTACGGCGAGAAGGGCATATCCGTATTTGAACTCAAGATGCCTCTCTCTGCGGCAGGTATTGACAGCGTTTCGGGCGGTCAGGCTCATAATATGGTCCCCGATGCTTGCGAGTGCACAGTCGGCGGCGAGAAAATCTCGACGACAGGTGTATCGGTACACGGAAGCACTCCTGCGCTTGGCGTTAACGCGATAATTGAATGTATGAAGGCTGTGAACGAAAAATCGCCTTGTGCGCTTTCCGAATTTATCGTAAAGAAGTTCGGCAAGGAGTGTGACGGCGCAGGTCTTGGCGTTAACTCTAGCGACAGTGAAAGCGGTGCGCTTACGCTTAATCTCGGTGTTATCGAGGTTCGCGGCGATGAGGTCGTTATGACGATTGATATTCGTTATCCCGTAACAAAGAAGTATGATGCGATACTTACTATGCTCAGAGCTAACTGTACGCAGTATGGCGTAAGTGTGACGGCGCTCGAACACAAAGCTCCCGTATACATGGACAGAAACGGTGCGCTTATCAAGACTCTCCACGAGGCTTACTGCGATGTAACCGGTGACGATACCGAGCCCTTTACAATGGGCGGCGGTACCTACGCTCGCGCTATGCCGAATATTGTTTCTTTCGGCCCCGTTATGCCCGGCTGTGAGGAAACAGCGCATCAGAAAAACGAGTACATCACTGTCGACAACGTTGACAAAGCTGTTCGCATCTACGCGCAGACTTTGCTTCGTTTGATGGAGATATAATCGAGTGAACGAGGGGAACTCGCTTTCTTTCAAGTAAACTACCGTATCCCTAAATAAAACCAAAGGAGATATACAAAATGGCATTCAAGGAAAATTTACAGGAATATGCACGAATTATCGCATCGCTTGGCGTAAACGTAACCAGCGACAAATATGTTGTGCTTCGCTGCCCTGTTGAGGCGGCAGAGCTTGGCAGACTTGTTGAAGAGGAGTGCTTTAAGCTTGGCGCGAAGGATGTTGTAATGATGTGGGACGATCAGCGTGCGGCGCGTATCCGCGTTGATAACGCTTCTCTTGAACAGTTTCAGACTGTACCCGAATGGAAAGCCGAATCACGCAACTACTACGCGCGTGAGGGGTGTGTTTCAATCGCAATTGTAGCTGAGGATCCCGATATTTTCGCTGGTGCTGACAGCGAAAAGATGATGGCAAGCACGCTTGCAAGCCGCAAGGCGTTCAAGGAATTCTACAAGATAATGGACGAGGGCGGAGTTCGTTGGACCGTTGTTGCATACCCGAACGAAGCTTGGGCAAAAAAGGTGTTCCCGAACGATACTCCTACTAACGCTGTTAAGAAGCTTTGGGCGGCTATATTCAAGACCGTCCGCATTGGCCGCGGTGACTGTGTTAAGAAGTGGAAGAGCCACGACAGAATGTTAAAGCGTCGCGCGAAGGTTTTAAACACCGAGCGTTTTGTGTCACTTCGCCTCAGGAACTCGCTTGGCACGGACTTCACCGTAGGTCTTGCTGACGGACATATCTGGAAGGGCGGCTCTGAAAAGTGCCGCGATAAGGTTTCCTACTTCCCGAATATGCCGACAGAGGAGATATTCACAATGCCCGACTGCAGAAAGGCAGAGGGTAAGGTATACTCCGCAATGCCGCTGTCCTATCAGGGCGAACTTATTGACAAGTTCTGGCTTGAGTTCAAGGACGGCACTGTTGTAAATCACGGCGCAGAGTCTGGACTTCGTGCTCTTGACCGTCTGCTTAACACCGACGAAGGTTCTCGCAGACTCGGTGAGGTTGCGCTTATACCATATGATTCGCCTATTTCTAACCTCGGCATTCTTTTCTATAACACTCTCTTTGATGAGAACGCATCTTGTCACCTTGCGCTCGGAGAATGTTACCCCGATACTATGAAGGGCGGTGAAAAGCTTTCCGAGGAAGAGCTTCTTAAGCGCGGCGGCAACCGCAGTGCAAACCACGTTGATTTTATGATTGGTACCGCTGATATGGAGATTATCGGTATTAAGGTTGACGGAAGTGAAGTCAAGGTGTTTGAAAACGGCAATTTTGTAATATAAATTTTCCCAAAAGCAAAAAACGCCAATCGTTTTGATTGGCGTTTTACTTTTTATGTATTGCGTTCTCTCTCTCGGTATTCGCTTGGTGTTACACCGTGCTTTGATTTAAATATTCGAAGGAAATAGTAAACGTCAGTATAGCCGCATTCGAGGGCGATTTCGACCATTGTGCAGTCTGTTTGGAGTAGCAGCTCACACGCGTGTCGCAGACGCAGCATCGTACGGTAATCGGTTGGGGAAAAGCCGGTCTGCGACTTAAAAACGTCGCGGTAACGGCTGATGCTGAGATTTTCCATGGCGGCGAGCTTTTCAAGCGGAGTATTCTCTCTGAAATGACGGTGCATATATACGACGGTGTTGAGTATACGTTCATCCTTTGCGCCCTCACTGTTGATATTACGAGCGATGGAAACGAGTATTTCTTTCAAGATGCCGCTGCAGGCATCGTCAAACCCGAATCTGCGGTTTGCCATTTCGGCAAAAAGTCGTTCAAAATCTGTATAGAGTGCCGAAAGATTTGCGTCACTCGCATCGGTTTTATAAATTCTGCTCGTTTTAATGCCGAGCGAGGAAAGTATACGTCGTGCGTGAAAACCCGTGAAGTGCAACCAAAAGTAGCCCATCTTTTCACTGTTAAAGTTGTGGCAATATGTCGTGTGAGGTGAATATATTATAAATTCGCCCTTCGAAAGTGGGATGTCTACGCCTGCGACACGCGCAGTTATACCGCCTTTTATTATGTAGAGAAGATAATAGTCTTTACGTTCGTGTGTGCGGTTGACGAACGCGCTTGTATCGTTTGCGCTTCCTTCCCAATATCCCGTGCAGTTGACGATGAGAGGCTCATCGTTTATCTCAAAATCTCCGTTAGTATATTTCGGAAGTAATTCTCTGTAATAGGATTGCGTTTTCAAAATCCACTCATCCCTTCGGATATAATTTTCGTTTCAGTTGAATTGTCCATAAGTATAGGTGATTAGTTCATTGAAGTAATGCTCTTGCAGACTATATACTAAATATAGCAGCAAAGTAGTAACTTTGCGTGTTTCGTCTATATTTACATTGTATCATGTTTCTGCTTGATTGTAAAGTAGTACGGTGTAATTTCAGGCGAAAAATTTGGAAAGGACGGCGATAAATATGAAAAAAGCACTAAATGCATGGTGCGTTGACCCCACCTACACTATGGAGGAAACTTTTGCTAAAGTTTCCGCGGCGGGTTTTGAAGCAATCGAGCTTAACATTGACTCGGAGGGCAAATCTCCTCATTCGCTCAGCTTGAAAACGACCGAGGCTGATTATGAGTCAATTCGGGAGCTTTCTAAAAAATATAATCTGCCTGTGTGCAGTGTAGCATCTGCGCTGTGGGCACCCAAAATGGCGGACAAAACCAGACACGGTGAGGCAGAAGCGCTTCTTAATAAGCAGCTTGAAGCAGCGACAGCTCTCGGTGCCGGCAGCATACTTGTTGTACCAAGCTACGGCGGAGACACGATTCTCAGCGAGGCAAGAGCAACCGTTGCGGAATTTTTGAAGGCACATCGTGCAGAAATTGAAAAGAGCGGTATATTTGTTGGCCTTGAGAACGTTCCTTCGGGATTTTTCTGCTCCCCGTACGACTGGACATCGCTTATCGATGAAATTGGTTCTGACAAGATTGGTATGTACTTCGACGTTGGAAACATGATGTATTTTTCCAGACCCGAGGATTGGATAGACATACTTGGCAAGCGCATCGGTATGGTACATATCAAGGATGTTAAGCGCAACAACGAGTGGATGTGCTCAAGCGGTGACGAAATCGGTCTTCTTAAGGGCGATATCGAGTGGGATAAGGTAATGCCTATGATTCGCGCAATCGGATATGACGGCTATTTTGTATCCGAAAGCTTCAAGGATGTCGCTGAGCAGAGCTACGAAGACTTTTTCGCAGAGCTCTCGGCAAATATGGACAAGATAATCAACGCGTAAGGTACTAATAGGAGAAACGCGTATCCCTAAAACATAGTATTTAAAAGGAGAAAAGCAATGAAAACACTTGCACTTATCGGATGCGGTGAGATATCCAAGATGCACGCTAACGATTTCAATCAGATGAAGGACATCGTAACCCCTATCGCGTTCTGTGACCTTATAGAAGAGCGCGCGATCGATCGTGCTAACAGATGCGGCGGCACTGCAAAGGTGTACACCGACTACAAGCGTATGCTTGACGAAACAAATCCTGACATGGTATTCATCGCAGTACCCCCGTATTGCCATGGAGAGATAGAAATGGATCTTATCGAGCGCGGTATTCCGTTCTTCGTACAGAAGCCGATGACACTTGATCTCGATTTTGCGCGCAAGGTGCGCGATCTTGTAAAAGAGAAGAACATCATTACTGCGGTTGGTCTTCAGTCGCGTTACTCGGACGTTTGCGAGCCGGCACGCGAGTATGTAAAGACGCATGACGTAGTACGTGTTCACGCTGTTATGGGTTGCGGTATTCCGAGAGCCGAGTGGTGGCGTGACCGCAAGCTTTCGGGTGGTAAGATCGTTGAATCCTCTATCCACCAGCTTGACCTTATGCGCTACATAATGGGCGACGTCGACGAGGTGTTCGCTATGTCAACTGAAGGTTTTGTTGGACAGGACGATTTCCCCGGATATGATACCGAGGATGCATACACTGCTATACTTAAGTTCAAGAACGGCGCGATTGCAACGCTTGTTGACGGTAACTACTCCAAAACTCTTGACAGTATGGCAGACACAAATATCGTGTTCAGCACCCGTGAGGGCAGAGGCGAGCTCCCCGGCGGAAGCGTTGCAACCTTTGAAATCTACGGCGAAAAGCCCGAGGATTACGATGCTTCGACCATACGTCCTTACTGGGATCTCAACGGCGGCGTAGAGCCCAGACGCGGAACGCTCACACGTTATGAAAATGTGTCCGATATGGACCTTGGATGTGACCGTGCTTTCGTTGAGGCTGTTATCTCCGGCGACGCTTCGAAGATTCGTACCTCTTACGGAGATATTTTCGGCACACTCGCACTTGTTCTTGCGCTTCGCAAGTCGCTTGACACCGGACTTCCCGTTAAGGTTGAAAACGTATAATTTATGTGAAAAGCACTCCGTGGAAACGGAGTGCTTTTTTGTATAAAGAAAACCACCAGCAGTGCTGGTGGTTCAAAAAAGCTTTAGCTTTACTCAGATTATTTATACGAGCGAAGCGATGAATCCATCCCTTTGCAGATAATAAAATTTAAGCTGTCAACACGGCTGTTATGACTATCTGAAATCAAATCTTTCTCCAAGCTCTTCGATGTTCACATTGCCTGCGAGCATTTCCGCGAGCTTTGCCGAAAACTCGGCGTATCGCGTGGATTTTATCGCAAGGCGAAGCGTAACGTTGCCGCCAAAATCGGATGCATCTACGATTATGCCGTATTTCGGAAACTCATAGTCGAGCTTCTGATACGCTGCATAGTCACAGACAAGGCGAAATTCGGTGTAGCTCTCGTACGTTACGATATGAGCCGCGTCGAGTGCTATTTTGGCGCCGTTCGCGTAAGCGCGGACAAGACCGCCTGCACCGAGAAGTATTCCGCCGAAGTAACGTGTAACGACAACACAGCAATCGTCCGCACCGCTTTTTTTGATAACGTCGAGTATAGGAACGCCTGCCGTGCCTTGCGGCTCTCCGTCGTCGGAGTAGCGTGCGATACCGCCGCCATTCAGTTGATACGCGTAGCAATTATGCGTAGCATCGGAGTGCTTTTTCCGGATACGCGCGATGAAATCGGTTGCTTCCGCTTCGGTTTTCACCGGACACGCATAGCCGATAAACTGTGACTTCTTTTCGATGAACTCGGCAAATGCTTCGCGCTCAAGTGTGGTATACGTCCTTGGCGCCTCTGCTACGGGCATATCAATATTCTTCGTCTTCTTCGCCATCGCATTCACCGTCTTTTTTTACGCGGTATTTGTCGTACTGTCCGCGTGTCTTCACATCAACCGTCGCGCGTACTGTAACATTCTCACTTCCGTAGTCAACGTCTATTATCTCCGCAGATGCGTAAAGTCGGTTGACTACGCCTGCATCAGCGTTTGGAATGATAAAGGTTTCGTCGCTTTTTCCGTTTTGCACCATTGATTCGAGTTTAGCCACAAGCTCGTCAATTCCATCTCCTGTGAGCGCAGATACGGCAACGGAATTTTTATCTGGATCTATTGCGATGTGACCGAAGCCCGTTTGTGCGCGATCACACTTGTTGTAAACGTAAAGCGTGGGCTTGGCCTTATCGTAACCTGCCTGCTCGGTAAGCTCTGCTAAAAGCTTTTCCGTGACCGCAAGCTGACTTGTTGCCTCTGGGTCTGACGCATCGATTATGATTAAAATGATGTCAGCCCACACGGCCTCGTCTAGCGTGGATTTGAAAGCCTTTATTAAGTGATGAGGTAGGTTTCGGATAAAGCCTACCGTGTCTGTTAGAAGTATCTCAACGCCGCATGGAAGCGTAAATTTACGTGTCGTAGTATCAAGCGTTGCGAAAAGCTTGTCCTCGGCGAGAATACCCGCGTCGGTGAGCTTGTTGAGAAGTGTGGATTTACCGGCATTTGTGTATCCGACTATCGAAACTTTGGTAATCCCTGAACGTTCGCGTGCCTTACGCTTGGTAAGTCTGCTGCGTTCAAGATCCTCAAGCTCGGCGTTTAACTGTTCCTCACGGCGGCGCAGATGACGTCTGTCCGTTTCGAGCTTGGACTCACCCGGTCCGCGTGTACCGATACCGCCGCCAAGGCGCGAAAGCTCCGTACCTTTACCGGTAAGACGGGGTAGAGTATATTTAAGCTGTGCAAGTTCAACCTGAAGCTTACCCTCACGTGATGTCGCATGAAGTGCGAAAATGTCGAGTATGAGCATTGAACGGTCGAGAACGCGCACATCGGTGTCGATGCCGTCCTCGATGTTACGTATCTGCATAGGTGAAAGCTCGAGATCAAATACGACGAGCTTTATATCATTAGCCTTGCAAAGCTCGGAGAGTTCCTCGAGTTTGCCGCTTCCGATACAGGTACGGTGATTTGGCGAGTCGAGAGACTGTATGATTTTTGCAAAAACACTTCCGCCTGCTGTGTGGAGCAGACGCTCAAGCTCGGCAAGGGATGTTTCACATTCGCCGTCCGCCATTTTATCAGTTTTTACCGTGACGAGCACGGCTCTTTCAAAATCTTCCATAAAGTGTACCTCCTTTAAAAAGGAAAAAGGGCTTGAAGCAATCGATAAGACGCTTCAAACCCCCAATTTGCAAAATAAACTTATTTCGCCTGTTCAAGACGCTTCTTGAACTTATCTACACGACCGCCTGCATCAACAAGCTTCTGCTTGCCGGTATAGAACGGATGGCACTTGGAGCAAATTTCAACTCTCATGTCGCCCTTGGTAGAACGGGTTACAACGGTTTCGCCGCAAGCGCACTTAATTGTAACTTCATTGTATTCGGGATGGATTCCTGCCTTCATGATATACACCTCTTTGTAATTATTTGCATGGATTTTGCCATGCGATTTTTAGCATACACTGTATTATATCATATATTTTCTCAAATTGCAATAGTTTTTTAAAAAAAATATAAAAAATTAGTCGTCGTTTATGTGTCGGTAAGCGTTTACGTAAATTCGCGGAACACGTGAGGTTATGCCGCACACGATTTCATAGGGAATAGTGCCTATCATATCCGCAAGCTTGTTAGCGCGTACACGCTCATCTGCGCCAATAAGTGTCGCGACAGAGCCGACACTTGCCGAGGGAATACCGGTAACGTCAACCATCATTTGGTCCATACACACGCGGCCCAAAATCGGCGCATATTTGTCGTCGATGATAACGCCCGCCTTGTTTGAAAGCAGTCTTGGGTATCCGTCACCGTAGCCTATCGGAACGGTGGCAACGCGCGTGGGCTTGTTGGTTACAAACGTGTGGCCGTAGCTAATACCGGTGTCGGCATCAAGCGTTTTGATATCTGTAATTCTAGCGCGAAGCGCCATTGCCGGTTTTATCGAAAATACGCGCGCACATTCGTTTGACGGGTGATAGCCGTAAAGGCTGATTCCCTCGCGAACGAGGTCATATTTGTTCATAAGCTCGGGGCAAACGAGAGCTGCGCTGTTGCACATACTCTTATATTTCGGATTTATACCACGAGCCTTAAGTCCGTCGCAGAACATATCAAAACGTCTTGTTTGTACCAGTGCCGCGCTTATATCTGTCATATCCGCGCCGGCATAATGGCTGAAAACGCCGAGAATATTAAGATTAGGCAACTTTGAAATAGCTTGTGCCGTATCAAGACCAAGCGAAATTTTCTCTTTGCTTGTGCATTCAATTCCGATACGTGACATCCCCGTGTCGAGCGCCAGAAAGATGTCAACCGTTTTGCCTTTGTCCTGTGCAACTACAGAAAGTGCTCTTGCGCTTTCTGTAAGGAAAACTGTCGGAACTATGTTTTCGTACTGTGTAAGGTCTGCGAACAGAGACGGGTGTATCTCGCTTAGAATGAGTATCTTCGAGCGGATACCTGCCTTGCAGAGTTCAGCAGCTTCGGGAAAGGTTGCAACAGCAAAAAAGTCTGCGCTGCATATACTTTCGAGTTCTTTTGCCACTTCTGCAGCACCGTGTCCGTAAGCGTTTGCTTTTACTACGGAGATGAGTCTTGCACCGTGCGCTTTTGCGAAGCTTGCCGCGGCGGTGTAATTTTGTCGTATTGCGGCGAGGTCAATCTCTGCCCACGCACGCGTCATATTGATATCTGTTCCCATAACTGTAAATTGACCGTTTCGCGGTCGCTCCTTTCCGTGCAAAACGCACTTTACTATTGTATGCGCCTTATTTGGTTATTATTCCTCACCGAAGATATCCGTCCACTGGCGTTTTGCAAACTCATAGTGCGCTTCGGGCAGATAATGTACGCCGTCATCGGCGAATATGCCGTGAGTTTCCGGCGTGCTGTTATAAAGTGCTGTATCTCTTAAATCGATAATACTGCAGTTATCAAGGCTTTCTTTAAAGTTGTCGAGGATATTATTCATGCGCTCGATTCTGCTTGGCTCAAAATTTTCCGAAAGTGCGCGATAGAGATAAAAGGGAACACCTTTACCGCTAGCGTCAGAACCGAGAGCTGTGAAGAATCCCCAAAAAATGTTCTTGAAGTTTGCTTCTGCTTCGTTAAGCGCCTTTGAACCCGTATAGCACTCGGTTTCCCACTGATTCCAGTGAAGTCCGATAATCTGCGGCTTTTTGCCAGACATCATAAGGTTAATATACGCGAGAGAGAGTATTTCCGTTGTGAGCGGATAGAGCGAAATATCGCAGGTGCCGAGGGGGCCGGGCTTTAGTATCGGCTCGCGGAACGCGTACCACATATTGTCGTTGTGCGCTTCAAACTGTGCCACACCCTGTGCGCCGATAGATATCTGTATAACGTAAAGGTCGGGAAGGTCAGAACCGCTGTCTATGGCGTTCTGCCACATCGCTGCGAAATAGTTGGCAAGACAGCAGGTATCGTCCTGCGTTTCGCCGAGATTCATGCCCCCCGTGGTAAACCCCGTCCAAGTAACGTCGGAAAGACCGTACGCCTGATTGTACTCACGCGACAGACCGTGGACGTTTTTGAGGGGAGTTTCAATTATCTGTGCTTTGGAGAGTTTAGTACCGTGAGCGTGTGCATTGGATTGACCGAGCACGATAAGCAGCGGCGCGGAATTCTTGTCAAAATTCATTTTCATTTTTCTATTACTTCTTGTCTGCATCGTTCTGACGGATTTCAACGCGGCGAATCTTACCGCTTGTCGTCTTGGGAAGCTCGTCCACAAACTCCACAACGCGGGGATATTTATACGGTGCGGTGGTAACTTTTACGTGGTTCTGAAGCTCTTTCTTGAGCTCGTCACCGGCCTTGTCCTTCCAACCCTTTGCAAGTACGATTGTAGCCTTTACGACTTGACCGCGTACGGGATCGGGAACCGCAGTTACCGCACATTCAAGTACGGACGGATGTGTCATCAGAGCACTCTCAACTTCAAACGGACCTATACGGTAGCCGGAGCACTTGATAACGTCGTCGTTTCTGCCCTCGAACCAATAGTAACCGTCCGAGTCGCGCCAAGCCATATCGCCGGTGTTGTAAACACCGTCTTTCCATGAGTGTTTCATTGCTGCGTCATCGTTGAAGTACTCCATAAACAGACCAGTCGGGTGCTCTCCGCCGTTCTTTATAACGATTGAGCCGACGATACCGTCCTCACAAGAATTGCCGTTTTCATCTACGATATCAATATCGTAAATCGGGGAAGGCTTACCCGTAGAACCCACTTTAATGGGGTCCCAACCGAAGTTTGCGAGAAGAACGGTGGTTTCGGTTTGACCGAATCCCTCGTATATTGTGTGTCCCGTCGCTTCCTTGAAGCGCTTGACAACTTCAGGGTTAAGCGGCTCGCCCGCTGTTCCGCAGTGGTGAATAGTGGACCAGTCACATCCGGAAATATCTTCCTTGATAAGGAAACGATAGATAGTAGGGGGGGCACAGAATGTTGTGAGCTTTAAGTGGTCTATAGCGGCAAGCAGCTTTGCCGGAACGAATTTGTCCGTGTCGTAAGCTACGTTTACAGCACCGCATATCCACTGACCGAAGATTTTACCCCATGCAAATTTTGCCCAACCCGAATCGGAAACGGTGAGGTGGCGTCCGCCGTCCTCAACCTTCTGCCAATAGTTAGCGGTGGTGATGTGACCGATAGGGTAGAGGAAATTGTGGGTTATCATCTTGGGCATACCCGAAGTACCCGAAGAGAAGTACATCAGCATAGTGTCCATATTCTGAGTTGCGTTTTCGCCGGTAGGACGCTTAAAGTCTGACGAGGCCTCGCGGGTAAGCTTTCTCATATCTAGGAATTCATCGCCGTAACGCTCGGATATACCGTCGCCGACAAGTCCCACGAACTTAAGTGTAGTGCACTTTTCGCGGGAATTTCTGATGTGCTTTATGATTTCATCGTCCTCTGCGGCGATTATCATTTTAACGCTTGCCGCTTCACAACGGTAGATGATATCCTTTTCTGTGAGCTGGAAGGTTGCGGGTATTGCGATAGCGCCTACCTTGCACAGAGCCACAAGTGTGAACCAAACCTCGGGGCGCTGCTTTAAGATAAGCATAACGCGGTCGCCTTTTTTCATACCCATTTCCGAAAGAAGGTTTGCGATTCGGTCGGACTGTTCTTTTACGTCGTCAAACGTAAAGTGCTTTTCATCGCCCTCGTCGTTGAGCCATATAAGAGCAGGCTTGCCCGGTTCTACCTTTGTGTATTCGTCTACGATGTCATAGGCGAAGTTGAAATTTTCGGGGATATTGAACTTATAGTTTGCCTTGAAGTCCTCATAGGAAGAAAACTCGGTACGAGGAAGGTATTTATGTAAAAAATTCATTGTTTCTTGTGTCCTTTGTTTAGCGTTTCATATTTTCGTTTATTACAGTGAGGAATTTTGCCACAGAGCCTATAGCGCGTTGGCTGTGGGGGATTGCGGGATTAAAGTATATCGAGTCGCCTGCACGAAGGATATACTCGTTGCCGCCGAGAGAAACGGCGACCGTGCCCTCAAGCACCATATTGAATTCCTGACCTGCGTGAGTTACAGGCTCGTGATGAGCGTCTGTCGGGTCGAGGGTAACAATCATAGGCTCCATTTCGCGGTCAACGTAGTTAAACGCAAGGGAAGAGAACTTATAGCCTGCATAACGCTCCACATCAAGACCATTTCCCTGACGTACTATCGTGTAGTCGACCATACGCGGTTCGTCGCCCAGTAGGAGCACAGTCGGGTCAACACCAAGCTCACCTGCGATGAGGTAAAGCTTGCCGACGGGAATATCACACTCTGCCTTTTCGTAGCTGTCATATACCTCACGGCTCACGCCGATGTTCTTTGCGACTGTATCAGCATCAATATCGAGAATATCACGAAGCTCGCGAACTCGCGCTGCAATTTGTTCAACCTGTGGAATCATAATATCGTTATCCTTTCGGTAAATAAAACTATTTCATTATATTATACCACAGTAAATTCAACTTTGCAAGATATATTTTATAAAAACACGTAAATATCCTTGATTTTGGTGTTTTTTCGTGTTATAATCAAAATATAAACTACTTTCAGGAGCGTACTTTTATGTTAAACGAAAATTACGTAAAAAAAGTTAAAGGCGAGGGCTTGCTCCGAAACCGGGGAACGGACTGCTTTTCTGCTCGTGTAGTAACGGAAAACGGTGTTCTCACTGCAGATCAAATGATATGCATTTGCGAGGCAGCGAAGCTTTACGGAAACGGGAATGTGTCGTTTACATCACGCCTTACTGTGGAAGTTCCCGGAATACATTTTGAAAATATTGAGCCGTTCAAGGCTTACATAGAAAAGGTCGGACTTTACACGGGCGGTACGGGCCCGAAGGTACGCCCGGTTGTTGCCTGCAAGGGCACAACTTGTGTGTTCGGCTTATACGACACGCAGGCTATGGCGAAGGCTATACACGACCGCTTCTATCTCGGATACAGAAGTGTTACCTTGCCGCATAAATTAAAGATAGCGTGCGGTGGCTGTCCGAACAACTGCGTGAAGCCGGATATCAATGATATCGGAATTATCGGTCAGCGTGTGCCGAAGCTTGATGCTGACCAATGCCGTTCGTGCGGCAAGTGCGCTGTGGCGGAAAAGTGTCCGATGAATGCTGTGGCAAAGGACGGCGAGTTGCCCACTGTAACCCCCGAGATTTGCAACAACTGCGGCCGCTGTATCGCTACGTGCCCGTTTGGCGCGTTTGCTGAAACTGAAACTATGTACCGCGTGTATCTTGGCGGACGTTGGGGCAAGATTTGCCGCCGCGGTGAGCCGTTGCCGCGACTTTACACATATGATGAGGCACTTGACGTTGTCGAAAAAGCAATACTTCTTTACAAGCGTGACGGCATCGCAGGCGAGCGCTTCGCGGACACGATTGCGCGTATTGGAATTGACACTGCTGCGTCGATTTTTGAAACGTCGGAGCTTGTCGATAAGAAAAACGAAATACTTGGATAAAACGAAAAGGTGCGATTCAAAATCGCACCTTTTTGTATAAAGTTTTACAGCATTTCTCTAACGCGAAGTGTGACACCTATCCCGTCGGCTATCTTCTTGCAAATGAGGATGTCGCTGTCGGGAATAGCACCGCGTACTACCGAGAGCACAACATTCGGTACATACGCCTTTACGCGACGGGCGAAGTCGATGAGTGCATCAAAGGATGCTTCCCCGAACTCGGAGTGGCACACAGCCTGATAACTCTTTGCATCTGCACAGTTAAGGCTTATCGAAACCGTGTCAAAGCAGCCCTCAAACTCGGGCGTTGTGTCACGCTTGTTTATAAGGTCGGAGTGACCGTTTGTATTTATGCGGATTTTTACGTCGTTCTTTTCTTTAACCTTGCGGCAAACCCAAAGGATATCGTCAAGGCGCTCGGTAGGCTCGCCGTAGCCGCAGAAAACCAACTCCTTATAATCGGAAAGGTGGCACGCTTCGATGCTTGCGAGTATTTCCTCTTTGGTGGGTTCACGGTTGAGCCAAAGGTCACCGTAAAGCTCCTCTCCGTGTGAGCGTACGCAGAATTCGCAGGAGTTTGAACAGCGGTTTGTAGTGTTAATGTAGAGCGAATCGCCCACGGTATATGTTATAGTCATAATAATCTCCATAAAGTATACTTTAAGTGAAAAAGCCGCCATGTTGGCGGCATTTTCTATGTTCTTTTGATTATTCAGCCTTGGGGGCGTCAACAGGGCAAGCGCCTGCGCAAGCACCGCAGTCAAGGCACTCGTCAGCGTTAATCTCGAACTTGCCGTCAGCCTCGCTGATGCAACCTACAGGACATTCGTCAGCACATGCGCCGCAAGCGATGCACTCGTCAGAAATCTTATATGCCATTTCAAATACACCTCCGTGTCAAAATATTTTGCTTACGTAGTATATTGTATCACAAAATCTGAAAATTGCAAGAGGGTAGAATAAAAATTCATATTCTATTCATAAAATCCCTCTGCGTGAGACGACTTAATTATCGCTTTCATCTTCCTTTGGCTTTACGCCCTTGCCGCCGATAACCTTAACGTCATCGCGGTGGTAAACCTTCGGCGGAATCATTTCAGCTTTAGTGCCGAATCTTACGCGTACAAGTCCCGCAAGCGGCTGAACCTCAATAACGGTGCCGTCACCGTCTGGTGTTGCCACTATCTGATCAACTCGAGGCGTTTTTTTGATTTCCTCCTGATAAACGTCATATTCATAACGCAGACAGCACATAAGCCTTCCGCACGCTCCGGAAATCTTCGCCGAATTGAGCGAGAGATTCTGTTCTTTCGCCATTTTGATTGACACTTGAACAAAATCTGAAAGGAAGGACTTACAGCAGAATGGTCTGCCGCAGATACCAATACCGCCGAGAAGCTTTGTTTCGTCGCGTATGCCTATCTGACGAAGCTCGATGCGTGTACGGAACACGGATGCGAGATCTTTTACAAGCTCGCGAAAGTCAACGCGACCTTCTGCGGTGAAGTAGAAGAGCAGCTTTGAGCCGTCAAACGCGTATTCAACGTCGATAAGCTTCATCCCGAGCTTGTGCTCTGCAATCTTCTGCGTGCAAGTCTCAAAGGCTTCCTTTTCATATTTTACGTTTGCTTCGTGGCGTGCCATATCATCGTTTGTCGCGATACGTACGACCGTACGAAGCGGAAGAACTACCTCGCGCTCGGTGACGGTACGGCAGGGAAGCTCGCATACACCAAGCTCAAGTCCGCGTGAGGTTTCGACGATAACGCTTTCGCCCTTCTTTACTTCAAAGTCCTTTGGATCGAAATAGTATATTTTTCCGCCTACCTTGAAGCGTATGCCGACAACATTGTATTTTGCAAGCTCTATTTCAGGCTCACTCGGCGTGGCTTCTGGGATGTACTCGTCGTTCTCGATGCGTTTTGCATCTTCCTCTGTTATGGAGTTGAGTTCTTCGATTATCTCGGGTTCAAGGCTTCCTGCGGTTGTTACATATTCGCTATATTCGTTTTTGGAAAGCGCTGCACTGCCTTCACCGAGTATTGCCTCGAGTGATTCGTTGAGAGCTGTTTCATTTGCTATAGGCTTGCGGTCACGGTGGTGGCGCTTTCCGCCGCGCGAACGGCGACGACGGTGTTCAGAATTTGACTGTGCAGGGGGATTTTCACCTGTAGGTGCTTTTGCATCGTTTACGGTGACAGTCTGCTTTTGGGCATTGGACGGTGGAACGTCGTAACGTCCGGGACGTACGTTGATTCCGGACGCATCGTTTTCAGTTTGGCGCGGTCTATTGTGTCCGCGTCGGCGATTATGCTTGTGATATGACTTCTCCGAGCCGCTGTTATTCTGCCCCGAAGGATTGTCGCGGGGAGTTCTTTCATTGTTTTCCATCTGTATCCTCGTTATATATAAGATTTGTTTATTTTCGTGTTGTTCGCGTTGCCGCGACGGCATCACAGAAGGTACACACCTGCGAGAGCGAAACGTTTGCGTTGCGCTCAAGTGTTCGTTTTGCATTGTTGAATACGTCCACAAGCGTCATGAGTTTGCCAAGCGCAAAATTATCCGCTACGGCACGCGCTTTTTCGGCTGTTGTGTAAAATACGGTCTGCGGATTGTCGCTTAATTTGCAGGCAACAAGATCACGTGTAGCATCTGCCAGCAGGGAATATATTTCCATAAGAGCCGCTCTGCCTTTTGAGTTGGCAAGCTTTGTTGCAAATTCGTAAAAATTAAGTTCGCTTACAGCATCACGCCTCGCGGCGAGAAGCTCGAGATATTTTTCCGCGCTTTTGTAAAACTCAAGACACTCTTCTGCGCGTTTCCCGTTTGTCAGTTCAAGTGCTTTACCGATACTGCCGCGTGCAAGTTTGATTGCCGCGCCGAAGGCATCCGGATCACGCTCGAAAAGATTTTTTGCGGACTCGTCGGTAGTCTTTAAATGTTCGCTTACAAGCTCGTCTGTGAGTGCTTCAAGTCTTAAAATCGGAGCACGGCTGCGGATGGTCGACAAAAGATTGTCAGCGTTTTCCGAAAGGAGCATAAACATAACGTGCTCTGGCGGTTCTTCCAAGATTTTGAGAAGCGCATTTTGCGAGGCATCGTTCATAGTGTCCGCTAAAGGGAAAATATAAAACTTTTTTGGCAGTTCGTTGGGGGCGTATGCCGCATTCTCACGAATCTTACGTATCACGTCGACGCCTAGCTGAACTTTACCTTTTTCCGCTGTCACGGTAATAACATCGGGTGCTTGGTCGCGCATTATTTTCGAGCAGCTCGTACACTGCATACAAGGGATGTTACTGCTTTTGCAGGAAATAGCTGCGCACATAAGCTTTGCAAGCGTGCGCTTGCCGCTGCCTTGTGCGCCTTCGATGATATATGCGTGGGAGATGCGTGAAGCGGAAACGTCACGCTTTAAGCGAGCGATAAGCATCTTATTACCGAGGAATGAATCAAAGCCCGACATCTTATCAACCTCCCAAGTCATATAAATATACAAAATACATTATAACAGATTATTTTAAACTTGTCAACCGCGAGTGAGTGATTATTCTTGATAATATTGTCGCGTACATAATAATATACCGTAAATTTTTTACGCATACCGTAAATTTTTTACGAAAAAAGAGTAAAAATGTTGGTGCCACTTGATTTTTGTCGTAATGTTATGATATAATATACTATGTATACGTGTCTGTTGATATTGACAGCTTTCGTCATCGTATCGAACATACTCGAAATTTGGCGTGTATTTGTGAAGCGCTTGTAAACATTTGGGACGGACTATTAAGTGTGACAATATCGGCGCATATTACTTAATGTATACATGTATACAGTTTATTTTATTTGTAAGGAGCGCTCATCCGTGAGTGAAAAAACTATAGCAGAAATCCTGCGTGAGCGTACAGAGGCTCAGCTGTCTCCGTATGCGTTTCGTGAATCGGAGTCAAGGGGCAGAGAAGTGCCCGTCCCACCGTCCGACGTGCGCGGGGAGTATCAGCGTGACCGCGACAGAATAATACATTCGAAGGCGTTCAGACGCCTTATGCACAAAACGCAGGTGTTTTTAGCGCCTGATGTTGAGCATTACCGCACGCGTCTTACACACACACTTGAGGTGTCGCAGATAGCGCGTACAATAGCACGCGCACTCAGACTAAACGAGGATCTTTGCGAGGCGGCATCACTCGGCCACGATCTCGGTCACACTCCGTTTGGCCACATAGGCGAGAAGGCACTTCAGAGATACTGTCTGCCTGAATTTACACATTACGGACAGAGTCTTCGTGTGGTGGAAAAGCTTGAGAAATTAAATCTCACCTTCGAGGTGCGCGACGGAATAGTTAACCACCAGGGTGAGCATATGGCAGAAACGCTTGAGGGCAGAGTTGTAAAGTTTGCCGACCGCATTGCGTATATCAACCACGATATCGACGATGCCGTAAGAGCAACGCTTATTTCGGAAGCTGATATACCCGAAAATTTGCACAAGGTTCTCGGCGCCAACCATTCGGCTCGTATAAACACTATGGTTATAAGTATAGTGCGCGCAAGCGAAGGCAAAGCCGACATAATAATGGAGCCGGAAATAAAGGCGGCTACCGACGAGCTTCGCGCATTCCTTTTTGAGCGCGTTTATTACAGTGCACCAGTTCTTGAAGAGGAAGAACGCGCTATGGGACTTATCGTGCGGCTCTTCGAATATTTCGTAAAGCACCCCGATGAGATGGGCAAAAGTTACCGCGAGCTTTGCGAATTTGAGCCTGTCGAGCGTATAGTTGCCGACTTCATCTCAGGTATGACTGACCGCCACGCAATCGATGTGTACGAGCAGTTATTTATACCCAACACATGGAGCGGAATCAAATGAGAGGTGGTTACATAGATGATATCACCCGAGATCATTGAAGAAATAAAATACAGGAACGACATTGTTGACGTTATAAATACCTACGTGCCGCTTAAACGCGCAGGCTCAAATTATAACGGAAGCTGTCCTTTTCACAGTGAGCGAACTCCGTCGTTTACGGTGTTTCCGGCAACGAGAAGCTTTTACTGCTTCGGCTGCGGCGCGGGCGGTGACGTGGTGACGTTCATTATGAAGCGAGAAAATCTCGACTATGTTTCTGCGCTTGAGTTTCTTGCAAGCCGAGTGGGAATTGAAATTCCGCGCGATGCGAGAGACCGTGAGTCGGATATGAATGTCGTTAAGCGTGAACGAGTCCTTGCGATGAACCGCGAGGCGGCCAGATTTTTTCACGCGGCACTTTATGACCAAAAGGTTGGTGCGGCAGGACTTCGCTATCTTACCGGACGCGGTCTTTCAGGCGCCACTATAAAGCATTTTGGGCTTGGCTTTGCGCCTGATGGATTTGGCGCACTTACCAATCATCTAATGAATCTTGGTTATACCGCTGAAGAGATGAAAGCTGCTTTCCTTTGCGGAATATCGGAGAAAACGGGCAGACCGTTCGACTATTTCCGCAACCGTGTCATATTCCCGATCATCGATGTAACTGGAAATGTGGTTGCATTTGGCGGACGCGTTATGGATGATTCCAAGCCAAAGTATCTTAATACGTCGGATACTCCAGCGTTTAAAAAGAGCCGTAACCTTTTCGCGCTCAACTACGCCAAAAATAACTGCTCGGACAGAATAATTCTATGCGAGGGATACATGGATGTAATCGCACTTCACGCTCACGGCTTTGAAAACGCTGTAGCAACGCTCGGCACTGCAATAACTCCGGAACAAGCGCGTATTATGGCGAAATATACCAAGCAGGTTATTATTTCATACGACTCGGACGAAGCCGGTCAGCGTGCTGCGAACAAAGCTATGAAGTTGCTCGGCGATGTAGGGCTTGATGTTCGCGTACTTCGTATACCGAACGCAAAGGACCCCGATGAATTTTTTAAAAAGAACGGTACGTCTTCTTATGAAAAATTCAAGCTTCTTCTTGATGGGAGTAAGGCACAGTTTGAATATAAACTTGACGGCGTGCTGATGCGCCACGATATATCAACGCTTGACGGACGAATTAAAGCATCATCAGAGCTTTGCGCTATTATCAGCGAGGTTTATTCCGAAGCAGAGCGTGATGTCTATATAGGCGTTGTATCAAAAAAACTCGAAATCCCACAAGAAAGCCTTAAAAATGATGTTAAGCGTATGATGCAGAAAAACGAGCGTGCACAGAAAAAAGAGGAATTTCGCGGGCTTGCCAATAAAACGGCAGGATACGGTGACCGCATAAACCCCGACACTGTCAAAAATACGGGCGCGGTGAATGCAGAAGAAAATATCCTCGGAATACTGCTTATGTACCCCGAAAATTTAGCGCAGATTAAAAAGGGCGCGCTTGAACTTTCACCGGAAGATTTTTTCTCGGAGTTCAATCGACGCGTACTCTGTGAGTCGCTTGCAAGATGCGATGAGACGGGCAAGTTTGATTTTACTTTGCTCAATGAGGTTTTTGATGCGGACGAAATGGGGCGTATAACGTCCATGGTCGTCAGACGCAGGCAACTCAAGGAGAACGGTATTGAGCTGCTTTCCGATATGATAAGAAGACTACGTCAAGAATCCTCGCGCAGAAAAATGTCCGGGGACGATATGGCGCAGATTGCAGACATACTTGCACAAAAACGAGGTAAGACGAAAAAAGATTGATATTTTCAGAGAGCAAGGAGTGCTCAAAAAACAAAGTGAAGGAAGGTTGAAGTTTTGAAAAACGCAACTGAAAATAACGAAAAAGGCCAGCGAAATGATGCCGTAGCAGAGCTTATCGCGCGCGCAAAGAGCAGTGGAACGATAACTTCTGCGGAGGTTTCTCAGGCTCTTGCAGGTGCAGACTGCGACCTCGACAAGATCTATGAGATGCTGGAAGAAAACGGTGTGGATATTGAATATCTAGACACAACAGAACTTATTGAAGGTGAAGATGATTCTGAACTTTACGGTGCTGTTGACGATCAGGGACTTGTTGCAATGCAGGAAGGTCTTGCGGTTGACGATCCTGTGAGAATGTATCTCAAAGAAATCGGGCAGATACCGCTTCTTGACAGCGAGGGCGAGGTGGCTCTTGCAGAGCGTATTGCGGGTGGCGACGAGCAGGCAAGACGTGAGCTTGTAAATGCAAACTTAAGACTTGTAGTTTCTATCGCAAAAAGGTATGTTGGAAAGGGAATGTCTTTCCTCGACCTTATTCAGGAGGGAAATCTCGGACTTATAAAGGCAGTCGAAAAATTTGACTTCACAAAAGGCTACAGATTTTCAACCTATGCTACGTGGTGGGTGCGTCAGGCAATCACACGTGCTATTGCCGATCAGGGCAGAACAATCCGTATACCTGTTCACGTTGTGGAAACCATACACAAGCTTTCCAGAACGTCGCGTCAATTCCTTCAGGATCAGGGACGCGAGGCATCCGATGATGAACTTGCAGAGCTTATGGGGCTTACTCCCGCAAAGGTGCGCGAGATAAAGAAAATCGCACAGGAGCCTGTGTCACTTGAAACGCCTATAGGCGAGGAGGACGACAGTCATCTTGGTGATTTTATAACCGATGAGGATTCTCCCCCACCGGAAGAGGCCGCATTCGGTACACTTGACAGAGAAGCTATTGAAAAGGCGATGTATGTGCTCACTCCCAGAGAGAGAAGCGTTATAATGTTCCGCTTCGGACTTTTTGACGGCTCGGCGTGGACGCTTGAGGCTGTTGGAGAGAAGCTCAATATAACACGTGAACGCGTACGTCAGATAGAAACAAAGGCGCTGCGTAAATTACGCCGCCCTGCAGTTGTTAAGATGCTGCGCGGATAAATAGCTTTACGATACAAAACCTACAAGGAACCTACAAGGAAGGGCAAAACAAATGGCAGACAAAATGGATAAATATAAGCTTGACGAAGATAATGACACACAGACGCCCGAAAACGACGAGCAGGGTGAAACTGAGAAGAAATTTAATGTAAGCGAACTTATCGCACGAGGCAAATCAAAAGGATCGCTAACGTCAAGTGAAATAGTCGAAGCGCTTGGCGAAATCGACTATGATATGGATCAGATAGATAAGCTTTACGAAGAACTTGAAAATAACGGTATTGAAGTCGTTTACCTGGATAGTCCCGAGTTTGCGGATATTGAAACTGAGGTGGAACAGTATGAATCCGCCGAGGAAATGGAGAAAATGCTCATTCAGGAAGGTCTTTCGATAGATGACCCGGTGCGAATGTACCTCAAGGAGATCGGTCAGGTCCCACTTCTTGACAACGAAAAAGAGCTAGTTCTTGCAGAGCAGATGGCAAACGGAGACGAAAATGCAAAGCAAGAGCTAGTCAAAGCAAATCTGCGACTTGTTGTTTCGATTGCAAAGCGTTATGTCGGAAAGGGTATGTTCTTCCTTGATCTTATTCAGGAAGGAAATCTCGGTTTGATGAAGGCTGTCGACAAGTTCGACTATAAAAAGGGCTACAAGTTTTCGACTTATGCAACGTGGTGGATTAGGCAGGCGATTACACGTGCAATAGCAGATCAGGCACGAACAATTCGCATACCTGTTCATATGGTTGAAACCATACACAAAGTGTCGCGTTATTCGCGTCAGCTTCTTCAGGAGAATGGTCGAGAGGCGACGGCCGAGGAAATTGCGGAAAGAATGGGTACCACCGCCGATAAGGTGCGCGAAATAATGAAGATCGCACAGGATCCGGTCTCCCTCGAAACACCAATCGGTGAGGAAGAGGACAGTCACCTTGGCGATTTCATCCCCGATGATGATTCCCCCGCACCAGCAGAAGCGGCGTCTTACGCACTTCTTCGCGAGCAACTAGATGAGGTCCTTCACACTCTTGCACCTCGTGAGGAACAGGTTCTGAAGCTTCGTTTCGGACTTATTGACGGTCGCAGCCGTACACTCGAAGAAGTTGGCAAGGAGTTTAATATAACGAGAGAGCGTATTCGTCAGATAGAAGCCAAGGCGTTGCGCAAGCTTCGTCATCCGAGCCGCTCCAAGCGCCTTAAGGATTACCTTGACTAAATTCTTTTTCGGCATAAGCGACAAAAAAAATATTTAAAATTGTTTACAAAAAACAAAGATTTTGCTTTCGCGTAGAAAAATGCAACTTAAAATTGTGTTAAGTGCACAACGACGTGTGAACAAAAAGCTATAAAACGCAAGTGCCGTTGCTTTTTGCACTGTCAAGCAAGAAAAATCTTCTTGACAGATTGAGAAATTTAGTGTAAAATATTTAGAGTATATTTTTATTTTTAGAGTATATTTTTTGGCAAATATTCAGGAGGATAGTAATGAAAAGAAGATTTGTAAGTTTAGCACTCTGCCTTCTTGTGCTCGTGAGCACGTTTGCTGCGGCATCGTGCGGTGAGGACGAAAATCCCGAGGGCACGCTTGTAATTGACGGCACCACAGATGCCAGCGCAATGACGCTCTCCATCTGGGGCATCAAGGGCGAGGGTACTACGGATGAGGCTATTGCTATGGTCGAGAAGGCTATGAGCAAACTTACCGAAACGCAGTATAACACCGCTATTGATCTCATTCTTCTTGAGGAAGATGAGTATGAAGAAAAGCTTGAAGAGTATATGGAGGAAATCCAGGCCATAAAGGATGCCAAGAAGGAAGCCGAAGCAGCCAGAAAAAAGGCTGAAAAGGAAGCTAAGGCAAAGGGTGAAACTCTCCCTCCTGAACCTGAAAAGGAAACCGAAAGCACAGGTGATGAAACAGTACTCGACGAGTACAATCTTCCCACTACCCTCTACCCAGAGGTTGCGGACGATCAGCTTGATATTTTCCTTATAACAGATTATGAGATGCTTGAAAAGTTCAACGATAAAGGTGTTCTTTCGGCTCTTGACAATCAGCTCAACGGCGCGTGCAAGCTTATCAAGTCCTATGTTCACCCTTCATTTATTTCTGCGGGTAAGATGAGCAATAAGACCGTTGCAATCCTTAATCAGCAGCTCGTTGGCGAGAATACATATATGCTCGTTAATAAAGAACTCCTTGACAAGTACTATTGGGATATAGACACCTTCAAGACTCTTGATGACGCATATCTTTTCATCCGCGATGTTAAACGCTCTGAGCCTGACTATCAGCCTTTCGTGGGTGATCTTTCTCCCCTTAGTTGTAACTATTTCTCACCGAATGGTGACAAGACACTTTTTGGTACTATGCTCAATTCCACTGCGGTAAGTGGTGACGATATTAAGCCCAATATGCTCTTTACTTTTACTGCATGGAGACGTTATACCACACTCTACTATAACCTCAACGCATATGGCTGTATTGGCAGCGAAACTTTTACTCCCGAGGATAAGTTCGGTGTTGGCGTTCTTAAGGGCAATGCCAATGACCTTACACCTTATACCGACAATTACCACGTAGTTACCCTTCAGTCACCTCAGGGCACTACGGACAATATCTACAACGGTATGTTCGCGGTGAGCACATACACAAAGAACGTAGACCGTTCTATGGAAGTGCTTATGTACCTTAACACCAGGTCGGAGCTTCGCAATTTGTTCGGCTATGGTATTGAGAATGTTCACTATGAGCTTGATAATGAGGGCAGACTTACCAAGATAAGCGACGATTATAACATGAAGCTTGAATACACCGGTAACTGCTTTATCGCTCATGCTCCGAATGGCGAAACCATGGATTATTGGAACGTTGCAAAGGAACACAATCAGGCACTCGTTCTTTCTCCTTTCTTCAAACTTGAAGTAACTGAGAATGATATTGACATGGACTATTACAATTACACGCTCGGACTTGCCAATGATTTCTATGCGGCTATGGAAGCTTGCAAGAATGAAGAAGAGGTTGCAGCTACCATTGACGAGTATTGGGAATTTTACGAGAATGACGAAATGGTTCTGGAATGGCTTAACGAAGAGCCTACCTCACAGGACGATAAGCCTGCAGTGAAGACACTCGCGAAATTCTACAAAGATTGGTCCCAGATTAGGAAATGATAACACAGAGGTGCCGTCATGGCACCTCTGATTTTATCGTATGGAAAGGAAATCCGCATCTTTTGCGGACATGGAATTATATGAATTATAATTTGAGAATACCTACACAAATTATTTCGGGAGAGGGCGCGATAAAAAATAACACGGATAAGCTTGCAATTGGTAAGTGTGCTATTATTGTAACGGGTAAACATTCGGCAAAGGCATGCGGAGCACTCGATGACGTAACCGGTGTTCTTGATACGCTTGGAATAAAGTATGCGGTGTTCGATAAGATTATGGAAAATCCGCTTTTGTCAGTTTGCTTTGATGGTGGACGCTTTGCGCGCGAAAACGGTGTGGATTTTGTTATCGCTATTGGCGGTGGTTCACCGATTGACGCGGCAAAGGCAATAGCGGCTTTCGCGGCAAATCCTGACATTGTGCCGATGGAAATTTACACGGCAGATCTTGCACCGTCGCTTCCGATAGTTGCGATCCCTACTACCGCGGGCACGGGCAGCGAGGTCAATCCATATTCTGTAATTACGCTGGACGGAGAGAACATTAAAAAGACCTTCAACCGCCCTGCGTCGTATCCGAAATATGCGTTTCTCGATCCCCAATATACCTATTCGCTGAATCTTGATTATACCGTGTCGACCGCTCTTGACGCATTTTGTCACTGTGTTGAATCCTATCTGTCGCCGAAAGCAGGTGAGATATCGAGAATGTTTGCACTCGATGGCGCAAAGCGAATATACGGTGCACTTCTTACGATATACAATGACAGGGCAGATACGCTTGAGAAACTCAAACCATATCGCGAACAGCTTCTTTTTGGAGCGTGTGCTGGCGGTATCGCTATAAACGCTACGGGAACGGGGTTTAATCATCCGCTCGGTTACAATCTCACGCTTTACAAGGGTGTTTCGCACGGACGCGCGTGCGGCGTATTTATGAAGGAGTATTTCGCATATAATTCGCGTTCTGAAAAGGGTAAGGCACTTATCGTAAGCTTCGCATCGGCGCTTGGAGATACTCCCGGTAATATAGCTGATAATATCGTTAGATGGTCAAACGTAAGTATTAAGCTTACCGGTGCGGAAATCGCACTTTACGTTGAGAATGTTAAAGGCGCGACAAACTATGTTAACAGTCCTTATGTGATAAATGAGGGCGAGATGACAGAAATTTATACGAAGCTGTTCGGTTAAAACGTGAAATTTTAAGAAAGGAAGGATCATAATTATGACAAAGAAATTCAACCAGATTTTTGCGCTGTGCTTGGCTTTGACCTTGGTTCTGTCGGGATGCGGCGTGCAGAATAATGAAGGCATCGAAGACACAATCCCAGATGATACAAAAGTTTTTGCTCCGGAAGACACACAAGATACCACGGGGTCAACAGAGGATATCACCGAACCCACCGAAGATAGCACTGAACCGGTTGAGGTTCCCGAGGACACAACCGAACCGGTCGAATATACAACTCAACCCATTGAATATACCGGGGACATAACTGAACCTGCTGTGGCACCTGAAGATAACGAATCCGTAATAGAACCGCTAGAAACGGGTGAGCCAATCTCCATTGGAGAAGCGCTTCTGTCAGGTGAAACGGTTCGCGGAAAGCTAATCTCAAAGGAGAGCGAAAAGATGAGATTAGTATTGAACTACATATGCCAAATGAATGAGTATGGAAGCGTTTATACGGATTTCGAGGTAGGGCTTGAGTGCTATGATATAAACTGCGGACCGAGAGAGAATGGTGGAAAGATTACTGTAAACGGAGAAACATACACGTTCTCCACCGACCGTATTGTTCACGAGGAGAGAACTATGGTCTATATCCCGTTTGATAGCTATTCATGTGAAATAAGCGCGGGTGAAACTGCTTGTAATATTGAGGCTTCGTGGTTCTTTAACGGAGTTTACGCAGGTGTGGAGCTTGATACTCTTACAGTATTGGCAACACTTGAATGGGCTAAGACCGAATAACAATTAAACAAAAAAACTGCCGATGAATTTACTTCATCGGCAGAGTTTTTTAGCCCATATTTTCGGGAAGCTTTTTGCCGCCCATTATGTGGAAGTGCAGGTGCTTTACAGTCTGGCAGGCGTCGTCACCGCAGTTGGTGATAACACGGTATCCGTTGGTAAGTCCCGCTTCGCTTGCGATTTTTGGAATGGTTTCAAAAATCTTTGCAACTGCCGCAGAGTTTTCGGCATTTACACCGTCAACGCTAGGAATGTGCGCCTTTGGGATGACTAGAATGTGTACAGGTGCTTGTGGCGCAATGTCGTGAAAAGCGAGCATATACTCGTCCTCATAGGCTTTGTTAGATGGGATTTCACCGTCAATTATTTTACAGAAAATACAATCCATTTGTGATACTCCTTTTTGTTTATTTATTAACTACATTATACTCCCACTCGGCTGGAATTTCAATAGTAATTTAAAAAATTTACGTTTATCACGTGTCTTTTATGCATATCCGATTGACAAACTGCATTTTGAGGGGTATAATAATAATGTACCAATGTTTTTTATTTAAGGAGATAGCAAAATGAAGGTAACAAAAGATTCGATTATAGGCGAGGTTCTTGATTACGATCGCGAAACTGCGCAGTTCTTTCTTGAGATAGGTATGCACTGTCTCGGATGTCCTTCTGCACGCGGCGAGACCATTGAAATGGCTTGCGAAGTGCACGGCACCAATGCGGACGAGCTTGTTGCTAAAATCAACGAGTTTCTCGAAACCAAATAATCGTGAGGTACATATCGGCACCATTGGTGCCGATATGTATAATTTTAAATTATGCAACAGATTACACTCAGTAAGCGCCTTTTGGCTGTAGCCGCGCTCGTCGGAAAGGGCACTGTCGCCGATATAGGCACGGATCACGCCGCACTACCGATATGGCTCGTTCAGAACGGACACTCGCGTGCGCTTGCTTCAGATATAAACGAAGGCCCCTGTCAGCGCGCGAGGGTTAACATCTACGCGTGGGGACTTCATGGCAAGATAAAGGTAAAATGCTGTGCAGGTCTTGACGATATCGAGGATTTTGCGCCAGACAATATTGTTATCGCAGGTATGGGAGGCGAGATGATAACCTCTATACTCAATGCATCTGACTATCCTAAAAAATCAAAATGCAGACTTGTTCTTGCGCCGCAGTCGATGCAGGACGTTCTTCGTAAGTACCTTTATACAAACGGCTTTACTGTTGATACCGAAACTGTCGTTGCTGACGGCGGAAAATTTTATCAGATACTTTCTGCTACATATACAGGCGATGTGTGCGAGGATATGCGAGAATACGAGTATAAGCTCGGTCGTATGAACCTTGAACGTGCTAAGACAAAGCCCACGGACGACGACAAGGGATGGCTTTGTACCACCTTAAACTCTGCCAAAAAGCGCGTAGAAGGTCGGAGCGCGACACAGGATAATTCACCAGAGCAGGCAAATGATCGCGAGATGATAGCGGTTATTGAAAATATAATTGTGGAGGGCTAAATATGCCAACCGTAAGAGAGCTTTACGAGTTTTTGAATCAGAAATTCCAGAGAGAATATTCCTGTGAATGGGATAATGACGGGCTTATGGTAGCAAGCGATCCAAATCGCGAGGTTATTCGTGTGCTTTGTGCGCTTGACGTAACGAATGAAACGGTGGACTTTGCGATTGCAAACGGATATGACGTTATCTTATCACACCATCCGATGATTTTCCGTCCACTTCGGGGCGTAAATTACGTAGATCCCGTGGCGCGAAGAGTCATAAAACTTTTAAAGCACAATATTTCCGTTATGTCTTTCCACACACGCCTTGATGCGGCACCGGGTGGACTTAACGATATTTTTGCAAATTTACTCGGACTTAAGGACGTTGAACCGATTGTTGTCGGTGACGAGGCTGTGGGACGCATAGGTACTCTCGCAGAGCAGACCGACTGCGTTAATTTTGCGGCTTCTGTTAAAAAGACACTTTCGGCAGAGCGTGTTCTTTTTGCAAGCGGAGGAAAAACTGTTAAAAAAGTTGCAATCTGCGGCGGTGACGGCAAGGACTACGTAAAAGCTGCCAAGGCGGCAGGTGCGGACAGTTACCTTACGGGACAGCTTTCCTACAACATAATGCAAGAAGCGGCTGATATAGGACTTAATCTTTTTGAGGCAGGTCACTTCCACACTGAAGATTTCATTTGCGACTATTTAAAACTTCTCGTTTTAAAGAGATACACGCAGGTGCAGACAGGTTACTTCAACAGTAACAGTATTAAAGTCGTATGACGGGTTATAACTGCATTATGGTTTATTCTCCCGACAAGTCGAAGATACTTATGTGCAAGCGTTTGCGCGAGCCGTATCTTGGGCTTTACAATCTCGTTGGCGGTCACATCGAGGCCGGCGAGAACGGAGAAGCGGCGGCGTACCGTGAGCTTTTTGAGGAAAGCGGTATTACGCGTGATGATATAACCTTAAAGCATTTAATGGATTTTACATATTATAATCAAAACTGCTTTGTTGAGGTTTGGTGCGGCAGACTAAAAAAAGACGTTAATCTCACCGACGAGGTGAATCCGCTTTATTGGATAGAACTCAATGACGATGAAGATTATTTTGATATGTCGAAATATGCCGGAGAGGGAAATATAGGTCATATGCTCGAGCAGATAAAGCAGTTCGGGCAAGGATATCTTGATTAGATTAAGGAGATTGTTATGCCATATATCAGTGTAAAAATTGCAGAAAAATTAAGCACGGAGAAAATAGAGGAAATCAAGACAGCTATGGGTAAGGCTATCACAGTAATTCCCGGCAAGACTGAGGACTATCTTATGGTGTGCGTTGAGGATGCGCAGAATATCTGGTTTGCGGGAAACAATTCATTACCGTCCGTTTATGTTAATGTGAAAATCCTCGGAAAGGCGAAGGCTGAGGATTATTCTCGCATGACCGGCGTACTTTGCGATGATTTTAAACGTCTTCTCAGCATATCGCCAGACCGAGTTTACGTTACCTATTCCGAAGTGGAAAATTGGGGATGGAACGGCAAAAATTTCTGATTTGAGGAAATAAGATGATAACGTTAGAACAGATAAAGCAAAACGCCGCAGTCCGCACATATATTAAGAAGGCGGACGAGGTGCTGTGCTCACTCGGTTATACTGAACATAGCTTTGCACACGTTGGAAAAGTCGCGGCAACAGCTGGACACATACTCCGCACACTCGGCTACAGTGACCGCGAGGCAGAACTCGCCGAGATTGCAGGATATCTGCATGATATTGGTAATGTGGTAAATCGCTCGGAGCATGCACAAAGCGGTGCGGTTATGGCATTTCGTATACTCGATAATATGGGTGCCGACCCCGACGATATAGCCACTATTATAAACGCTATAGGCAATCACGATGAATCGACTGCTGTTGCGACAAATGCTATTTCCGCCGCGTTAATAATTGCTGATAAGACGGATGTACGCGACTCGCGTGTGCGGAATGCTGACACGACGACGTTTGATATCCACGACAGAGTCAATTATTCTGTGAAGGACGCACAGCTTGAGATCAGACGAGAAGAAAAGGAAATTGAATTAAAGCTTACCGTTGATACGGATTTTTGTTCGGTAATGGAGTATTTTGAAATATTCCTCGCAAGAATGAAGCTTTGCGACAGTGCCGCCGTAGCGCTCGGTATGCGCTTCAGACTGTCGATAAACGACAGATTTATGCTTTGATGATTTTAAAATTCAGGAGAACGAAAAATGGGTAATATCCGTGATATTTTTGCAAGTATGGTTTTCAACGACGCGGTTATGCGCGAAAAGCTTCCCAAGGAAACCTACAAATCCCTCATAAAGACTATTGAGGACGGCAAGGAACTTGATATTTCTCTGGCTAACGTAGTCGCTAACGCAATGAAGGACTGGGCAATAGAGAAGGGCGCAACGCACTTTACACATTGGTTCCAGCCGATGACGGGTATTACCGCCGAAAAGCACGACAGCTTTATAACTCCTATAAGTAGTTGTGACGTTATTATGGAATTTTCGGGCAAGGAGCTTGTTAAGGGTGAGCCTGATGCATCGAGCTTCCCGTCGGGCGGACTTCGCGCTACCTTTGAGGCGCGCGGATACACCGCTTGGGACCCCACTTCCTATGCGTTTATCAAGGATAACACACTTTGCATACCCACCGCGTTCTGTTCATACGGCGGTGAGGCACTTGACAAAAAAACTCCCCTTATCCGTTCGATGGAAGCAGTCAGCCGTCAGGCGGTGCGCGTACTGCGCCTTTTCGGAAACAATACCACAAAGGTTGTCAGCACTGTCGGCGCGGAACAGGAATATTTCCTCATTGATAAAGAGCTTTTCGCAAAGCGCAAGGACCTTGTAATAACGGGCAGAACGCTTTTCGGCGCAAAGCCTCCCAAAGGGCAGGAAATGGACGACCACTATTTTGGCTCAATTAAGCCGAGAGTAAAGGCGTTTATGTCAGAGCTTGATGAGGAGCTTTGGAAGCTTGGCGTGCTTGCAAAGACCGAGCACAACGAAGCGGCTCCGGCACAGCATGAGCTTGCGCCCGTCTTTGGTACAACCAATCTTGCCACAGACCACAACCAGCTTACAATGGAAACGATGAAGAAAGTTGCGGCTCGTCACGGACTTGTCTGCCTGCTTCACGAAAAGCCATTCGAAGGTGTAAACGGCTCGGGTAAGCACAACAACTGGGCTATCGCTACAAAGGAAGGAGTAAACCTTCTCGAACCGGGCGAAACGCCTGCGGAAAATGCGCAGTTCTTACTGTTTCTCTGCGCGGTTATCGCTGCAGTGGACGATTTTCAGGATTTGCTTCGCGTATCCGTTTCGAGCGCGGGAAACGACCACCGCCTTGGCGGAAATGAAGCACCCCCCGCGATTATGTCTATGTTCCTTGGCGACGAACTTACTGCAATACTCGACGCTATCGAAACCGGGGCTTCTTACGATAACACAGAAAAATCAGTGCTCGAGATAGGCTCGGACGTACTTCCAAAGTTCTCGAAGGATACCACCGACCGTAACCGTACTTCTCCCTTTGCATTTACAGGCAACAAGTTTGAGTTTAGAAGTCTTGGTTCGTCCTGCTCTATTTCCGGACCGAACATTACACTCAACACTATTGTTGCAGAAGAGCTTTCGCGTATTGCGGACAGACTTGAGGCAGATGTTGCAAACGGCATAGATCTCGGACGTGCTGTTGGTACGCTTATACGCGAGATATACAAGCAGCACAAGCGTATTATATTCAACGGCAACAACTATTCACAAGAGTGGGTAGTCGAAGCTGAAAGGCGCGGACTTCTCAATCTTCGGACAACGCCCGATGCACTTCCGTGCTTCGTTGCTCGTAAGAATATTGAGATGTATGAAAAGCACAAGGTCTTTACCGAAACGGAAATGTACTCGCGTGACGATATACATATGGAGAGCTACTGCAAGGTGATGAACATTGAGGCACTCACCATGCTTGATATGGCCAAGAAGCAGATACTTCCTGCAGTTATAAAGTTTATCGGAGAAGTTTCCAAGACTGCTGTTGCAGCGAAATCAATCGGCGCGCCCGTCGACGTTGAGGTTGAACTTGTAAACAAGCTGTCAACCCTCGCTGGCGAGCTTAGCGATGGAATCGGTGCGCTTGAATTTGCAATTGCCGAGAGTCACAAGATAAATGAGCATTACAAGCTGATGTTCTTCATCCGCGACGAGATTATCCCCACGATGAACAGCGTGAGAGGGGCGGCAGACGAGCTTGAAACTCTTGTCAGCGAAGAATATTGGCCTTTCCCGACATACGACGCATTGCTCTTTAACGTATAAAATCTATCGGAGATGCCAAACTGGCATCTCCGATTTTTTGTATTCAAACAACAGGGTAAACACGAGAATTTCTATTGTATATCCGTTACTGTTCCAATAAAGAAGGGAAGATTTGTTTGGGTGTCGATAAGCATAAATACGAACGGCTTATCAAGAATTACGCGCTTCGGCTCAATTATTTCTGCTGCGGCACAATCTGCCATTTCAATTACAGTTACAGCACCAGCTTTCGTGCCCTTCTCGCCTACTGAAATGTAGGTCTTGTGAAGCACTCGGTTTATGAAGATATTGCCACGAGTTGATGTGCCAAGCTTTGTAAAGTCTGCAACGGTAGGGTTAAACGCGTCGGGCATACCCATTTTGGCGAGTATGTCTGCCATTTCACAGCTATACTCAAACTCAAACTTGGGCAGTCCTGCTTCAACCGCCGCACCCGACGGATTTGAGAGCATTTCATAAATCTCACCGCCATCGAGAGATGCGACGTAGTCGGAGAGGGTTACGCCCTCATTCGGCAAAAGTGCCGCGAAGGCGTATTTGCTCTGCTTGTAGTATTTGATAAAACCCGTTGAGTTTTCGTTTTCGAGATAGCCGTATTCGTCGGAGTACATCATATCGACGGTACGCTCACTGCCGTCCTCTGCGGTAAACACCGCGTCGCTCACCTGATATTTTTCGTATATCTCCTGCCACTCGGCATCAAATGCAAGTGCGTTTATGAGGTACATCACGGCATCTTCGGGGATTTGGTCGAGCACCTTAGGTATCATACCGTCGGTCTTTTCTTTTACCCAAGAGTTAATATCGCGGCAGGTTGCGCTGTTAAACGGAGCTTTGTAGATATCCGCGCGGTAATAGTCTGCGTTGGTTTGAAGGAAGTCATCGTTTACGGTGAAACGCTCATCGTCGGTAAACCATATCGAGTTTGCAAGCGAGAGCTTTGATTTTTCGCTTTGGGGTAATGCCTCAATGTAAGATTTAACGTATGTGTTAAGCGTTTCAACATTCGCGCCGAGTACGCTTTCCATTTGCACGAGGGTTTCGCCGTCTGCACCGTTTGCGGTCATTGCAAGCGCGGCGAGCACGGAAAGCGGAGAGATGAGAGTGTTTTTATCCGCGTCGAAGCTTTCTTTAAAGAGTCGAACGCCGAAATCGGCTATAACCGAGCCGAAATCATCCTCACTCGCCGTGGGAATATCATCACGCGGCGTTATGCCGTCTGTCAGATTTGGCGTTTTTACACTGCTGCACGCGGTCAGTGTTATGGCGGTTAAGATTAAAATGGCGATTAGCTTTTTCATTTTTGTCCTCCTTCGTGGTATGTTGGCGGATTAAACTTGCTTTGTGCATCTACGAGGGCCGTTTTCACAGCTTCTTCTTCGAGTTGTCCTGCGTATTCAAACGCAAGTATATCATCCGTCCACGCAAAATTGTTGAACTCAACAAAAA
>JAZNLM010000093.1:0-18547 GCA_045579105.1 Candidatus Flemingiibacterium sp. | reverse complement strand
TGAATGACAGCCCGGTGGGCTGTCAGAGCCGAACCGAGACCGAGCCCGCAGGCGAGACCGAGTCCTTCTGCCCCTGCCATGAAAAAGCCAAGTCGTGAGACTTGGCTTTATATTTTGAATGAGATAAGGACTCGAAGCGGTGAGGTAGTGAATGACAGCCCGGTGGGCTGTCAGAGCCGAACCGAGACCGAGCCCGCAGGCGAGACCGAGTCCTTCTGCCCCTGCCATGAAAAAGCCAAGTCGTGAGACTTGGCTTTTTTATTGTTTCTTATCAAACAACGCTCTTCGCTCAGTGGAATGACGCATCATTTTTCTCATACCGTCGATATTTTCGTCTTCGAGCATCGTTTTTAGCTCATTGAATTTATCCATAAACAAATTCATTTGATCAAGCAAAACATCTTTGTTTGCAATGAACAACTCGCTCCACATAAGGTCGTTTATCCTCGCGATACGTGTGAGATCACGGAAGGAGTCACCCGTGAACTTTTCCATGTTTTCCTTGTCGTTGCAGGTCATAAGCGTGATTGCAATGCAGTGAGTGAGCTGTGAAAGGAAGCCAATCATCTCGTCGTGCTCCTCGGGGGAGAGGGTGGTTACGTTAGAGAAACCGAGCAGCCTGCCAAGCTCCATACAAGTTTGCACAGCTTCGGGTGTGTTTTTTTCGGTCGGTGTTACGATGTAATTGGCGCCAATAAACATTTTGTCAGTACTGTTTTCAATACCGGATACTTCACGTCCTGCCATGGGGTGTGCCGCCACAAATTCCACGTCCGGGCGCAGCATATCCTGTATATGATATACGATACTTCGCTTCACGCCCGTTACGTCGGTGATAAGCGCGCCGCGTTTGAGAAGGTGCTGGTTTTTTTCTATCCATTCCACAAAGACGTGTGGATATAGAGCAAAGATTACAAGATCCGCTTCTCCGATCAGCTTTATATCAAGGTCTGTAGCTCCCTCGTCAATAATATTTTCTTTTAGTGCGTAGTCTACCGAGCTTTGCTCCAACGTAATGGCGCTCACGTGGAAGCCGAAACGCTTTAATGCCTTCGCATAGCTTCCGCCGAGAAGTCCAAGACCTACGATAAGTATTTTTTTGCTTGTGTCTACTATCATAATAACTCTATCTGTGCTCCTAGCTTTTTTATATCTTCGAAAAATCCGGGGTAACTTTTTTTAACAGCCTCTGCGCCGTTTATGGTACCGCCGATTTGGGACAGAATTACCGACATAGCCATTACGATGCGGTGATCGTTGTGTCCGTGAAGCACTTCATCGGTATAGCAAAGCTCCTGCTTTGGAACGGTTATTACATTGTCACCGAGAACAAGTCCGCCGCCGAGCTTTTGCAGCTCCTCATGCATCGCCGCACCGCGGTTACTTTCCTTGGCTTTTAAACGGTCTGTTCCTGTGAACGTTGCACCGTTTTTGAGTGCCGCAAGAGCGAACAGTACGGGACCAAGATCGGGACAGTCGGAAAGGTCAAGCGTCGGAGCTCCGTTTACAATCTGTTCGAAATACTCGGCATAAACTTTGTCGCCCTGCACACTGTAGGGGTTCAAATTCACAATTTTGACCGTTGAACCGGTGCGGTTAAAAGCGTCAAGAAATGCCGCATTAGAGTAGTCACCCTCAATTCTTCCGGAAAAAGCGTGCATTTTTGATGCTTTGATTTCAATTCTGTATTCATCTGTAAACGTTACGTCGGCACCGAACGATTTAAGTGCCGAAATCGTCAGGTCCACATATGAACGGCTCTCAAAGGGGGGGATAATTTCAATGTACGATTCCTTACCCAAGTATACTAGGGCAAAAATAAGTCCTGTGATAAATTGACTGCTTATGTCGCCGCATACCTTGTATACACCGGCGTCAAGATTTCCGCAGAGTGTCACTGATTTTTTATTTTTTTCAAACGTAAAGCCATTTTCGCGGCAAAGCTTCTCGTAAACACCAAGCGGTCTTTCAAAAAGACGCTCACTGCCAGAAAGAGTAACCGTCTTTCCAAGACACAGCGCAAGCGGAATAAAAAAGCGAAGCGTACTTCCGCTTTCTCTGCAGTTAAGGTACGGATTTTCAGCTTGCATAAATTTCTGCGGTTCTACGGTCACCGTATCGGTATCAGTTGTTATTTTCGTACCCAGGGCCTTAAGACAGTCGATGCTTGCTAGGATATCCTCGCTAAAGTCAACGCCCGACAATACACATTTTTTACCTGAAAGAGCCGCGCCGATGAGGTATCTGTGCGCCATACTTTTTGAGGGCGGTGCGGATATAGTTCCGCACAGATTGCACGGCTTGAATTTTGCTATCACAGTATCAGCTCCGTTCGTTTTGCTAAAATGTATTGTGCCAAGGCTTCGGGCGTTTCCATATCGGGCACGGTAATGTCAGCAGTTTTCCTATATATGTCGATTCTCTGTGCATACAGCTTTGCAAGCTTATCTTCTGTATCGGAAAGCGGTCTGTCATCAGTTGCACGAAGTCGTGACAAATTCGCATTTATAAAGAATAGTTTGCCGTTTTGTTTAAGTGCGCGTACGTTTTCCTCTCTCAAAATTGCGCCGCCGCCTGTGGATATGATTCGGCAGCTTTGTGAAGACACATCGCGGATAATCTGGCCTTCCAAATCGCGGAAGTATTTCTCGCCTTTAGTGCCGATTATCTCTTTAATAGTACTCCCACAGCGTTTTTCAATTTCGGTGTCAGTGTCGATAAACTCAAATCCGTCAATATTCAAAAGCTTTCCTACCGTGCTCTTACCGCTTCCTGGCATACCCGTGAGAACGATATTTTCCTTTGATGCGTGGAGTGACGAAAAAACACGCTCAGCGGTATCCTTTAAGATTTTGGCGTCAAGAAATTTCTCTACAGCCGCCACCGCCTGCATAACTAGCATATAAAGGCCGCCCTCGGCTTTTATTCCCTTTGCTTTGGCATCCAGAACAAGATTAGTGCAAAGCGGATTATACACCGCGTCAATCACGCCCTCTAATTTTGAGAACGAGGAAATGTCAATGGGTATTCCATCAAGATCTGGGTACATTCCCGCGGGCGTTGTGTTGATGATTATGTTCGAGTCTGAGTGCGCGGCTATCGCCTGCTCATATGTGATATATTCGCGATTTTTTCTTCTGCTGACCGTAAGTATCTCCGCTGCACCCATATCCGCGGCAACGACACATGCTGTCTTGCTCGTGCCGCCCGTACCCAGCACCAGCACTTTTTTTCCTTTAACCTCTAATCCGACACGGGTTATAAGTGATTTCAGCCCGTAGTAATCGGTGTTATAGCCGTAAAGCTTCCCGCCTTTGTTTACGATGGTATTCACAGCTCCGATGCGCTTTGCAATGTCACTTATTTCACTAAGATATTGCATAACTGTCTGCTTGTACGGGATCGTTACGTTGATGGCCTCAAAATCTTTTTTTTCGAAAAACGGACCAATTTCTTCCTCGGTAAGTTCTATAAGCTCATATTTATAGTCAGCAAGCTTTGCATGTATTTCTTTTGAAAAGCTGTGCGTGAGCTTCTTACCGATACAGCCATATTTTTTCATAATCTCAAACCCTCAAGGCAAGCCTTTGCCACTTTAATGATGTCGGCGCTTTTCACGGTTTTTATTTCAAAGCGTCCGATTTCATTTACCGTTGTGACGGTTACCGTGTCCCCATCAGCTTTTTTGTCGTGAAATGCTGCCTTTGCAATCTTATCCCAATCATAATCTATAATTCGGTACAGTCCGCACTTTTTGAGAACGCCGATTACTCTCGTTCGTATTTCCTCGCCGCACATCGGAATCATTCCGAGCGCCACACATTCGCCGTGATATAATTCAGCCGGATTTCCGCTGCTTTCAATGCCGTGTCCGACAGTGTGTCCAAAGTTGAGTATCTTACGAAGTCCGGTCTCTTTTTCGTCTTGCTCAACGACGTTTTTCTTTATGTTGAGAGAACGAATTATTATTTCGTCGATGCTATCCTCAATGCTTTTATTTTCGAAGATGTCAAATAGCTCTTTGTCAGAAGTGAGAGCCATTTTGATCGCTTCTGCAAGTCCGTTTGACATTTGTCTTGGCGGAAGAGTTTTTAAAAGCTCGGGATCAATCAGTACCTTTTTCGGCTGATAAAACGCGCCGACGATATTTTTTACGCCGCCAAAGTTTATCGCTGTTTTACCGCCTATAGATGAATCTATTTGCGAAAGCAGAGTTGTGGGAATATTGTAAAAATCAACCCCCCTCATATAAGCGGATGCGGCAAATCCTGCAAGATCTCCGACAACACCGCCGCCGACGGCAATAACTGCGTCCTTGCGTGAAAATCCGTGCTCGAGCATAGTACGAAGCAGCTTTTCAAACCCGTCAAGACTCTTTGATTCTTCTCCCGTTTCCACGATGCAGATTACACCGTCCCCACACTGTGCGGCAACCGTTTTCGCATATTCGGCAGGAACGCCGGAGTCGGTAACAACGAGAACGCGTCTGTTTAGATTTAAGTACTGTTTTACACTGGCGAGAATACCGCGTTCCACAATGATATCGTAGCTATCCTCGCTTAAATTCATATGAAGTGTCATATAAATCTCCATTCCGCCGCCACAGCGGCGACACAAAATATTAGCGTGAACAGGTATTGTTCGGTTACACTAGATAAACTTTCACGCTATTCATCCTTATATCTCGGTGCGCGGAGCAAATGTTCCCGCCACCTTGAGCTTGTCACATACACCGTTTAACTCTTCGAGCATTTTTGCGCCGTTTTCGCTATCGGTCGAACCGTCGATTTCCACATAGAAATAATATTGCCACGAATGTTTTCTCATCGGTCTGCTTCGCAGGGCGGTCATATTGTAGCCGTACTTTCCGATAATACCGATTGCATTTGCAAGAGAACCTGCTTCGTGCTTGACTGTGAACATCAGAACGGTGCTTGTAAGTGACGGGGACGCGGCTTTTACCTTGGAAAGCACTGCAAAACGTGTGGTATTTTCACCGCTTTTGTTGATGTTCGCTTCGATTACTTTGAGTCCGTATATCTCTGCCGTTTCAATACTTGCAATAGCGCCGAGCGATTTGTCGTTTGCCTCGGCAACCGTTTTTGCAGCGAGTGCAGTATTGTTAGCTTCTTCAGCCTGAAACCCGCGCATTTTGATATAATCGTGACACTGACTGAGTGCCTGCGGATGACTTGTTACCTTTTTTATATCCTCAACGTTAGCGCCGGGTACACCGAGAAGGTTTTGGTGGATTTCAAGCTCGTAAATACCGTTTATGAAAAGTCCACCCGAGAAGATAAGGTCAAGAGTCTGTCCGACCTCGCCGGCGTAGCTGTTTTCAATGGGAAGCACAGCCACGTCGCTCCCACCTTTGGCTACAGAGTCATATGCCGCTTTGAAGTCGCTGTAGGAAACACGGGTTGATTCGGGGAAGATTCTTCCTGCCGCTATGTGTGCAAATGCTCCTTCGACACCGCTGTACGCCACCTTTAGACCGTTTTGCATGCGGTACTGATAAGCGCGTGATACACTCATCAGGTGCTTAATATAATCAATGTAATATCCCTTCAGCACCTCATCTTCAACAAGCAGAGAATTTCGCTCAATGACTGCATCCTCTCTCTTTTCGTCGAGGATAGGAAGTCCAAACTCCCTCTTGTACTCATAAACCATCTCGGCGGCTTTCATTCGCTTTACGAAAAGCTGTGCCATCTCTGAATCAACTTCATTTATTATTTTTCTTGCTTGTTCTAATTTGTTCGACATATTTATCGTTTCCTTTTATCAAAGTTTATCCGCGATATCGAGAATCAACTGCTCTGTTTTTTCCCAACCGAGGCAAGGATCTGTTATAGACTTGCCAAACACGTGCTCGCCAACGCCCTGTGCCCCGTCCTCAAGGTAGCTTTCAATCATAAGTCCCTTTACAAGGCGCTTGATATCTGCGTTTTGATTGCGGCTGTGGACGATGTCCTTGGCGATACGAATTTGCTCGAGATATTTTTTGCCGGAATTATTATGATTGGTGTCCACGATAATAGAGGGATTTGTAAGATTGGATTTTTGGTAGAGTTCTTCGACTCGGAGAAGGTCCTCGTAGTGGTAGTTGGATACGCTTCTTCCTGCGTAGTCGACGTATCCGCGAAGAATAGCGTGAGCATAGGGGTTACCTTCACTTGTAACTTCCCAGCCGCGATAGATAAACGTGTGGCTTGACTGTGCCGCAACGATAGAGTTCATCATAACGTTAAAATCGCCGCCAGTCGGGTTTTTCATACCTACAGGAATTCCGACACCGCTTGCGGTGAGTCGGTGCTGTTGATTTTCCACGGAACGTGCTCCAACTGCAACATAAGAAAGCAGGTCGGAAAGATAACGGTGATTTTCAGGGTAGAGCATTTCATCCGCGCACGAGAAGCCGTAGTCACGCAGAGCTGCCAAATGAAGCTCGCGAATAGCAACGATGCCCTTATACATATCGGGTTTGGAATTGGGATCGGGCTGGTGAAGCATACCCTTATAGCCTTGTCCCGTTGTTCTCGGCTTGTTGGTATAGATACGGGGAATGATGATTATTTTATCGGATACCTGCTCCTCTATTCTTCGCAGCCTCGAGATATATTCAAGTACCGGCTCGCTGTGGTCAGCAGAACACGGCCCGATAACAAGGATAAACTTATTCGAGCTTCCGTCAAATACGGCTTTAATACTTTCGTCACGCGCCGTCTTAACCTGTTCCATTTGCTCGGTGAGTGGGTATTCTGCTTTCACATCTTTTGGAATTGGGAGCTTTCTGTGGAAATTCATTTGCATTTTATTGTACCTCGTTTTGGCTTAGGTCTATTTATTATGACCAAAAAATAAAAAATCCGCACTTCCTTGTGCCTTTACGGCACGACGAATGCGGACTGACCGTGTTTTTTTGTTTCCGATGCAACCTATGGTTTACATTTCGGATTTCACAAAAGACGGGCAGCCCATGTTAAAAAAGTAATAATAGCAATAAAAGAATTTATTGTTAGCCATGGCTTTGCCTCCTTCGTGATTTGTTGTGATACATTATACACCTGATAATTTAGTTTGTCAATAGTTTTTTGAAATTTTGTGCGAAATTTTCAGAAAACATGGTTGCGTTTTGTGCACTGCGTTGTTTGTTTCGTTTCAGTTTATTTTAGTTATGTATAATTTTGTCGAATAAAGTAGAAATTTGCATATAGTATCACCATAATTTCATTTTGAGAATGCCGAGGAGGGCTATATGAATACGCATATGATTGACGGCAAGTGCTACGCTCGCATGCTTGTCTCGGGCGCGGCTATGCTTGCGGCACACAGGGATGAACTTAACGCTTTAAACGTCTTTCCTGTGGCAGACGGCGACACGGGCACTAATATGCTCCTTACAATGGAGGGGGGGATTGCCAAGGCGAGCGAGGACACTGCAGGCAATATTGGCGAAATATCACGTCGTTTTTCGCGCGGTGTACTGCTTTCGGCACGCGGTAATTCCGGTGTTATCCTCTCGCAGATATTCGCAGGAATCAACGAAGGCTTAATGAGTTACGACAGCGTTACCGCGCTCCAACTCGCAAACGCATACAGAAGCGGTATTGAAAAATCCTACGCGGCGGTGCAGAATCCCACGGAAGGCACTATACTGACGGTGTTTCGTGAAAGCACCGAATACGCCAAGGCAAATTTGACCGAAAAATCCACTGTTGAGGACTTTTTTAGGCTTCATATAGAGCAGGCGAGAAAATCACTTGCCGCAACGAAAGATATCCTTCACGTGCTTGCGGAAGCGGACGTTGTGGACTCGGGCGCGGCGGGATATTTGTATATTGCCGAGGGAATGTCCAAAGCGCTTGACGGCGAGGCACTTGATTACGAAGTGTCGGTAGAGCGCGGGAAACACAGCATTGACATAGATACGTTCACGCGCGACAGTGTGCTCGAGTACGGTTATTGCACAGAGGTGCTTATTCGTCTTATGAGTGCGAAAGTGGAGCCGGACAGCTTTGATGTTGATACGGTCCTTGATGTGCTGGACAAGCTTGGCGGTGAGAGTGTTGTTGCCTATAAAGAAGGCGATATCATAAAGGTGCACGTGCATACCTTCACACCGGGCGAGGTACTTGCACAGCTTCAGGCGTTTGGAGAGTTTTTAACTGTAAAAATTGAAAATATGAGCCTCGGTCATTCGGGTACAGAGGTTAAAAAATCTAAAACCAAGAGGAAATTTTCCGTTGTCGCTGTGACGACAGGCGAGGGAATGTCGGCGCTGTTCACGCAAATTGGCGCGGACAGGATAGTGGATGGCGGACAGGGTGCAAATCCGTCAGTTGAGGATTTTCTTGAGGCGTTTGAGGCTTGTGATGCTGAAAATATTATAGTTCTTCCAAACAACAAAAATGTCATTCTCGCCGCAAAGGGTGCGGCTGAAGTATACGAGCGTGCAAATGTTCACGTTATCGAAGCAAAGAGTCTGCCGCAGGGATATGGAGCATTGTCCGTCATAACTCCCGGTATTACCGATGTAGATGCGTTGGTGGCAAGTGCAAACCGCGCGGCACGTGACGTTGTCGATGCCGAAATAACAGCGGCGGTACGCGACGCGAACATTGACGGATTTTCCATAAAGAGCGGACAGTATATGGCGATAAGCGGCGGTACTGTTGTGGCTGTCACGGAAAACGCGGAGGATGCGGTCATAAAAATGCTTGAGGCGTCAGACATGGATTTTGCCGAGATAATCACGCTGTTCGTAGGCGGGGACGTTACGGCAGAAAGACGCGCGGCACTCACGGAAACGCTCAAAGAAACTTACGATGAATGTGAAATAGTGGTTTACGAGGGCGGGCAGGATATTTACGACTATCTTATAGCTATTGAGTAGAAAGGGCGGACTGATATGATAAAAATTGCTATTGATACAAAAGGCAGTGATAACGGTTCGGCGGTTATTTTAGGCGGCGTGGCAAAGGCTCTTGAGAAATTCTCCGAGCTTGAGGTTGTGCTTGTGGGCAATGCGGCGGAGATTAAAACAAAGTGCGGTGAGCTCGGTATGCCTGCAGACAGAGTGGAAATTCTCGATGCTGCAGAAGAGATAACCAATTTCGATAACCCTGCCGAGGCACTGTTCAAAAAAACGGAGTCGTCTATGATAAAGGCGCTTGTTGCCACTAGCGAGAGAGATGATATCATCGGCCTTATCACTGCAGGCAACACGGGAGTGCTCCTCGCTGGCGCGATGCGGTATCTTTCGGGGGCAGAGCGTGTACGACCTGTACTTGCTGCGGTGCTTCCTGCACAAAACGGCTCGTTTACCTGCCTCGTCGACACGGGTGCGACCATAGACTGTACTCCTGCCATGCTTCACCATTTCGCAAAGCTCGGGTCGGCGTTTATGAAGGATATGTACGGGATTGAAAGCCCGAAGGTCGGTCTTTTGTCAAACGGCGCGGAGCCTACCAAGGGAAACAAACTCGTTAAGGAAACTCACGTTATTTTAGCCGAGGACGTTTCGCTTGATTTCATAGGGAACGTTGAGGGTAATAACGCGCTCTCGGGCGTGTGTGACGTGCTTGTGTGCGACGGCTTTGCAGGAAATCAAGTGCTTAAGGTGACCGAGGGCACTGCAACGCGCATTATTACAGATATTATGAAATACGCGCACCGCACGGGCAGCGCCGAGATAAAGAAGCTTGCGGCACATCTGATGGGTATTTACGATATCGGCTCGCTCGGCGGCGGAAACATACTCGGTGCGAAGAAGCCCGTTATCAAAATAAGAGGAAATGCAGGTGGTGAGGCGATAGTCAACACCGCGGAGATGCTTATGAATATGTCGCAGAATAAAGCTGTTTTCGATAAAGAAAGAAACAAAATATAAGGAGAGCCGATATGTCTAAAATAAAGATAATTTGCACGTCCACGGGCTGTATCGATTATGCGCCCGAGAGATATCATAATCGCGGAATAGACATTCTTCGCGTTCATGTTTTTTTTGAGGGGAAGGAATACAGAGAAGGGCTTGACCTTGATCCTGTCGAGTTTTATAAAAAGCTAGAAACAATAAAAGACCCTAAAAACAATCTTCCTTCAACAGGTATGCCCGACACAGAGGAGATACAGGCAGTATTCGAAAAGGCTATAGACGAAGGCTATGACGAGGCGATGGTATTCACGCTATCTGCTGCTCTTGGCGGTACGTATAACAAGATTTGTCTTATCGCCAGGGAATATGAGGACAGACTAAAGATAAGGGTTATCGACACGAGGCTGACTTGCTTTGGCGAGGGACTTCTTGCTATAAAAGCGGCAGAGTTTGCAGAGCGCGGCATGTCGAGCGCTGAGATTATGAAGGAACTCGCATGGATGATGAAGCGCCAGCTATTTATTGGTGTCGACGGGAAGCTGGACTATCTTATCTATAATGGTAGACTCAAGGGTGGCAAGGCGTTTATGGGACAAATGCTTAATATTTGCCCCGTTATCAATTTTTCGCCCGAGGGAGAGATTGTGCCGCTTGAAAGCGTTCGCACGCAGAAAAAGGCACTTGCACGAACCTGCGAGATTTTAAAGGAAAAGATAGGTGACCGTTCGCCCGAGGATTATCTTCTCTGGCACATTTACACGGGCCCGTCGGTGCTTGAATCATTAAAGGAAATAGAGCCGAAGTTTGGTATACAGACAAATCACGAAGCAGTTATTATGTCGCCTGTCAGCGGCTCACATAACGGTCCGTGGCTTGCTGGATACGGACTTGCGTTTATCCGCCGCGAGGACGAGTGTTTAGAGGTGTGATAATGGTCGAAATAAGAAAAGTAGAGACCGCACGGGATATCAAAGAATTTATCGAATTCCCACTTCGAATGTATAAGGATTGCCTGTACTTCGTGCCGCCGCTGTATTCCGATGAAAAAAAGCTTCTGCGCTCGGGCGGCATCACCGAAAACGCGGATGCGGTGTTTTACCTCGCCGAGCGTGACGGCAAAGTTGTCGGTAGGATACAGGGGCTTATACAGAAGCAGTACAACGATATTCACGGAACTGCGCAGGTTCGGTTCACTCGCTTTGACAGCATAGACGACACCGAGGTGTCAGATGCACTCTTTGCTGCAGTTGAGGCGTGGGGCAAGGGAAAAGGTATGACGGAGCTTTGCGGACCGCTCGGTTACAGCGACCTCGACCGTGAGGGCTTGCTTGTCGAGGGCTTTGACGAGAACTCCACCTTCGAGGAGCAGTATAACTACGAATACTACGGAAAGCTTATTGAAAACGCTGGATTTAAAAAAGACGTGGACTGGGTCGAATACGAGCTTAAAATGCCCGAGCGGCGCAACGAGATGCTTGCGCGTGTGGCAAAACGTACAATGGAGCTTCATAAGCTTCACGTAGCGGACACGAGTCTTCCTAAACGTAAGTATATCGAAAAATACCGCGACGGTTTTTTTGACTGTCTTGATGTTTGTTACCGTGAGCTTTACGGCACTGTACCGATATCTAAAACGGTGCAGGACGAGCTTATTAAGCAGTTTATGCTTATCGTCAACAAGGAGTTCGCGGTGTTTATCTGCGACGAAAACGAGAGAGTTGTGGGATTTGGACTTTGCTTCCCGAGTATTGGCGATGCAGTAAAAAAAAGCGGCGGGCGACTTACGCCTGCGACGCTTGTTAAAATACTCTCTGCTGTCAGAAATCCCAAGGTGATAGACCTCGGGCTTGTGGCTATACGCCCTGAATATCAGAACGCAGGCATAAACGCCGTGATACTTAACGGTATGCTCGACGTACTTGAAAAGGGCAAGGTTCGCAGGTGCGAAACAAACCTTAACCTTGAAACGAACACCGCGGTACAGGCTCAGTGGAAATATTTTGATGCACGGCAGCACAAACGCAGACGCTCGTACATAAAAAAGATTGGAGAATAAAATATGTTAGAAAAACTGAAGGGGATACTCGGAAGAGTTCTTCCCGACATTGATATGGATTCCGTAACCGAGCAGACAAGACTTGTTGACGACCTTGGCTTTGACTCGCTTGCAATGATGATGCTTGCGATGGAAATTGAGGATGCGTTCGGCTTCAAATTTGCTGAATTTGTACGCTTTGAAACAGTCGCAGACGTTTGCGGATATCTCGAAAGTCGCATATAATAAAGGAAAGCACCTGTTTTTGCAGGTGCTTTCCGCATTTTTTGAAAACTGTATTGCAAAAACGGGCGCTATATGATATACTTGATACGTTATATCAATGCTAAAAGAGGAAAACAATGAAAAAATCAAAGCTTGTATTAAGCCTCTTCTTCACCATGCTGAAGATAGGCCTGTTCACTTTCGGCGGAGGCTACGCTATGATAGTCCTGCTCGAGAATGAGTTTGTTTCAAAGAAACAGTGGCTCACGAAAGAAGAATTTCTTGATATGCTTGCAATCGCGGAGTCTACTCCCGGACCGATTGCCATTAACTCCGCGACCTTTATCGGATACAAAACTGCGAGGTTCTTCGGTGCATTCGCGGCGACTGTCGGCGTTTGTGTTCCGTCATTTATCATAATTTACGTGATTTCGCTGTTTTTTGATCAGTTCTTGTCACTTACGGTCGTTGAGTGCGCGTTCAAGGGAATTCAAGCGTGCGTAGTTTACCTTATTCTGTCCGCCGGCATCAAAATGTTTAAGGGAATCAAGAAGACTCCCGTAAACGTTGCTATAGTCGTTGCTGTGATACTTTGTATGCTCATTTTCTCCGTGCTTGCTATAAAGTTCTCCACCATTTTCTATATTCTCATATGCGGCATGATTGGTGTTTGCATTTACCTTTTCGGTAAGCTTCGCCGTGGAGAGGGGGAAGAAAAATGATTTTTCTTGAACTTTTTCTTAATTTCCTTATGATTGGTGCCGTATCATTTGGTGGCGGTTACGGTATGATTTCGCTTGTGCGCGAAACTGTAATATCGAGAGGGTGGCTGACGGAAGCAGAATTTATCAATATGATAGCTGTGTCAGAATCTACTCCCGGTCCTATCGCTGTTAATATGGCGACGTTTGTCGGCTCGAACGAGGGACGTGAAGCGTTTGGTGTGCTTGGAGGTATATTTGGCTCTGCGTTGGCAACGCTTGGGGTTATTCTGCCTGCGTTCATAATAATGCTGCTTATCTCTACTCTGATGGGCAACTTCCTCAAATATAAGGGCGTTCAGGCATTTTTAGAGGGCGTTCGTCCAGCGGTTGTAGGACTTATCGTGGCAACGGCGCTGACGATGTTTATGAGCACGCTTCTCGGCTTTGCAGCCATAGGCGACAACATATCCGTGGACATTCGCGGAATTATAATTTTCGCTGCTATTGTGGCGATTTCCTATATTGTCAAAAAAACAAATGGCAAAAAGCCATCTCCGATACTGATGATAGTGATATCTGCCGTAATGGGTATAGCGCTGTATTCATTCTAAATAAGAGCACCGTGGGATTTATACCACGGTGCTCTTATTTATTTTTCACCTAATAAAGTCAGCGCGTTTTCGCTGAATATTTTTTGCTTTAGCTCACTAGAAAGCTCGAGCGAGTTTATGTAGGTAAGAGCATCCTTTATGGAATACCACGGAAAATCGCTGCCAAAAAGTATTTTATCAGGGGCGTGATTTTTTATCATACGCGCCATTTGCGCTTTATCAAGCGAAAACAGTGGTGCCAGTGAAGTTTCAAGCCACAGATTTTTGCCGATAAGTAAACGCTCGACGTCGTCCCACAGACGGCACGCACCGAGATGTGCGGCGACGAATTTGAGTTCAGGGTATTTACCCAGTACATTAAGTATGCGTTCAGGCGTGCAGTGGATAAAATCGGGCGAAATGAAGTCCCAACCAGAGTGAGTGATAACGAAAAGGTCGTTTTCTATGCATGCCTCATATATCGGATCAAACTTTTCGTCGTCGACAACCACACCCATATAGTCGGGGTGGATTTTTATGCCGACAATACCGTTTTCACGAAGACGGCGCGCTTCTTCTTTTATGTTTTCACTGTACGGATTGAGCGAACCGAGTGCCCACAGATTTTTCGCGGATTTATTCGTTTGTATCGCGAAATTATTTACGTTTGTTTGCTGCTTGGGATTGGTTGCTATGTTGAGTACAACTGCGCCGTCAATGCTCCACTCGTTCATTCTCGAACCAAGGATAGACAGCGTTCCGTCGCCAAACGGCTCAATTTTGCCGATACCAGCAAGCTTTGGTATTGCCTTTGCGGCGACTGCATCGGGAAACGCGTGTGTGTGAAAATCTATTATCATACTTTTTGCCCTCGCATCTATCATTGTGCCTTACATTTTAGCATACAGGAACACCGAATTAAAGCGAATATTGTAAACATTTGCGATATATATATAAACGGTGTGAAAATAATGAAAAATATAAAAATAGGTATTGCTTTTTTTGGTATTATGGTTTATAATGTTATTATAATGGGGTAGAATGGTATTTACATAGAAAATGTGAGCTTTGCATTGTTCTAACATACCATCCCACAGAAAGTAATTTTAAATAATCTATTTGGAGGTAAATATATGGATAACAAAACGCAAAACGGCGTAGCAAGCGTTAGCTCTGCGGTTGAACTTTGTTCTGTTTCTGAGAATGAAGCTTCTATGGCAAAGAAGCGTATATCCGAGCTTTTTGACCTCGGAACGTTTGCCGAAACTGCTGCTTTCGCACACAGAATCGCCGCAGAGTTCGGTGAAGACAAGTGCGAGCTTGAAGGCGTTGTAACGGGCTATGGTGCTATCGACGGCAGACTCGTGTTCGCGTTCGCGCAGGATCCTTCCAGAATGAAGGGGGCACTCGGTGCAATGCACGCAAAGAAAATTTGTGATCTCTATGATCTTGCAATCAAGAACGGTGCACCCATAATCGGTATCTTCGACAGCGCAGGTGCATACGTAATGGAGGGCGTTGAGGCTCTCGCAGGTTACGGCAAGATTATGAAGAAGGTCTCCGACGCATCGGGCGTTATCCCACAGGTTGCAATCGTTGCGGGTAACTGCGGCGGTGCTATGAGTACAGTTGCGGCTATGTTTGACTTCGCTATCGGAGTGAAGGACGCAGCTATGTACGTAAATCCGCCCTTCGTAATGAACGAACTTGATAAGACGGCCGATTTCGGCAAGATCGAAACCGCTGCAAAGAAGGGCGAGATTAGTGTAGTTTGTGAAAACGACGGCGAGGCTGCCGCATTCACAAGAAAACTTCTTTCTTACATTCCCCAGAACAACACCGACGGCACTGCATACGCATCTGTCGGCGATGAAATAAACCGCCTTACTCCCGACGTTGCTTCTATCATCGATAAGGACGGCTACAATATGGCTGATGTTATCTCGGCTATATCCGACAATGCAGAATTCATCTCTCTTTGTGGCGACTGGGCAAAGGCAATGCTCACCGGATTTATCACGCTTAACGGTATGGTAGTCGGCGTGGTTGCAAATCAGCCTGCACACAACGGCGGCAAGCTTACCGCTTGCTCGGCTCGCAAGGCGGCAAGATTTATCTCCTTCTGCGACTGCTTCAAGATTCCCGTACTTACTCTTGTTGACACTGAGGGCTACGACACTCGCGTTGAGGCAGAAAAGGCGCAGTACGGTGCTGCTCTCGCAAAGCTTGCTTCGGCATATGCTTCTAGCGAGATGGCAAAGGTTACCGTTGTGCTCGGCAAGGCTTATGGCGCGGCTTACACTCTTATGGGCTCGAAGGCGATCGGCGCAGACATCGCGTTTGCCTCTACTAACGCAAGGATCAGTGCAATGCCCACCAAGAGTGCAGTTGCATTCGCTTGGAACGACAAGGTTACCGACAATGCAAAGCGTACAGAGATTGAAAACGAGTGGGACAGCGTAATGGCTTCTCCCGTAGTTGCCGCAAAGGCAGGCGAGATCGACGATATTATAAATCTCGATGAACTCCGTCAGCGTACCGCGGCAGCATTTGAGATGCTCGGTGCAAAGAATGAACTGTGCGCTAAAAAGCGTCACAACAACCTTCCTTTATAATTGGGAGGAAGAAGATTATGATATTAAATCAGCTTTTTCTCACTGCAACAGCAATTGATCCCAAGCAGCCGATGGAAATAGCGGAGGCTCTTCCCTACGGTCTGAAAACCGCGCTTCTCGGTATGGGCGTAATTTTCGCGGTTCTTATAATTCTGTGGGCAGTGCTTGCGATGTTTAAGGTCGTGTTCTACAAGGCACCCGAGGGCGAGAAAAAAGCCGAGCCTGTAAAGACTCCTGCTCACGTACCCGTGCCCGTAGCAGAACCAGCTCCTGTGGCTTACACGGACGACGCAGAGCTTGTTGCTGTAATAACCGCGGCAATAGCCTCTATGCTCGATGCACCCGAAACATCTTTCAGAGTCGTATCGTTCAGACGTACGGCTAAAAAATAATTATAAAGGAGATTGTAACAATGAGAAAATTTAATGTAACCGTTAACGGTAATGTATATGAAGTAATGGTCGAGGAAGTTGGTGCAGGAACCACCGTAGCAGCTGCCACCGTGGCAGCTCCTGCAGCTGCTCCTGCGTCAGCACCGACAGCAGCCCCTGCTGCATCACCCGCACCCAAGGCAGCGGCACCTGCAGGAACTGCAGGCGCAGTAACCGTAAGCGCACCGATGCCTGGCACTATCCTCAAAGTTAACGTAACTGTTGGTCAGGCTGTCAAGAAGGGCGACGTTCTCTGTGTTCTCGAGGCTATGAAGATGGAAAACGATATTCCTGCTCCCGAGGACGGCACCATCGCTTCTATAGCAGTACAGAAGGGCGCTTCCGTAAATTCCGGTGACGTTCTCGTTACTATGAACTGATACCTCAATAAACAATAAAGAGGTATTAGATATGCTTGAAACCATCAAAAATTTTATCGACACCACTGGCGTTATGCGCCTTCTTGGTGAGGGAGATTGGTGGAAAACGCTCGTTATGTGGGGTATAGCGTTCGTGCTTATATACCTTGCCATAGCGAAGAAATTTGAGCCGCTTCTTCTTCTACCTATCGCGTTCGGTATGCTTCTTGCAAACCTTCCCGGCGCGAACCTTATTCACACCGAATTTTTCTTCGATGAATACTATCTCACCGCTGAACAGATTGCTGCAGGCGAGCACACGAGTATGTTCAAGATGATTGAAACCGTCATAAATGAGGGCGGACTTATCGACATACTTTACCTTGGCGTTAAGCTCGGCATTTACCCCTCGCTCATATTCATGGGCGTTGGCGCTATGACCGACTTTACGTCGCTTATTGCAAATCCGAAGAGCCTTCTTATGGGAGCAGGCGCACAGTTTGGCGTATTCGTTGCATTCTGCGGCGCGCTTCTTCTTGGATTTTCGCCTATGGAAGCTGGTTCTATCGGTATAATCGGCGGCGCGGACGGTCCTACGGCTATCCTCGTTACCAAAACCCTCGCGCCTCACCTTCTCGGCGCTATCGCAATAGCGGCATATTCGTATATGGCACTCATTCCGATAATTCAGCCGCCGTTTATGCGTATGCTTACTACTAAAAAGGAACGTGAGATCGTTATGACCGCGCTCCGTCCCGTTTCGAGAACCGAGCTTCTTCTGTTCCCCATTCTCGTAACTGTAGTTGTTGCTATCATCGTTCCTGATGCAGCTCCGCTTGTTGGATTCCTTATGTTCGGTAACCTTCTTAACGTGTGCGGCGTTACCGACCGTATCTCCAAGACGGCACAGAATGAGCTTATGAATATCGTAACTATATTTCTCGGTGTTTCCGTCGGAGCGACTGCCAATGCGGAGAACTTCTTAAAGCCCCAGACACTGTTCATCATCGGTCTTGGACTCGTCGCGTTCTGTATTTCCACTGTTGGCGGACTTCTTACCGGTAAGATCATGTGTTGGCTTACGGGCGGAAAGATCAATCCCCTTATCGGTTCTGCAGGCGTTTCCGCTGTTCCTATGGCGGCGCGCGTTTCGCAGGTGGAAGGTCAGAAGGCTAACCCCGCGAACTTCCTTCTCATGCACGCCATGGGTCCCAACGTCGCAGGCGTTATCGGCTCTGCAGTTGCGGCAGGAGTGTTCCTCTCGATGTTCAAATAATACGATTACTACATAAATCCGAATTTATATGGAGGAAATATATAAATGGCACAGGTAAAAATTACTGAAACGGTGCTCCGTGACTCGCATCAGTCACTTGTTGCGACGCGTATGACCACTGATGAGATGCTTCCCATTCTTGAAAAGATGGACGGCATCGGATACCATTCTCTCGAAGCATGGGGCGGCGCTACCTTTGACTCATGCATGAGATTTTTAAACGAGGATCCATGGGAACGTCTTCGCAAAATCCGCGCGACTGTTAAGAATACAAAGCTTCAGATGCTTTTCCGTGGACAGAATATTCTCGGCTACCGTCACTATGCTGACGACGTTGTTGAGTACTTTGTTCAGAAGTCTATCGCAAACGGTATCGACATTCTTCGTATCTTCGACGCGCTTAACGATCCCCGTAACCTTAAGACCGCGATAAAC
>JAZNLM010000092.1:0-7707 GCA_045579105.1 Candidatus Flemingiibacterium sp. | reverse complement strand
ATCGAGGCAACGATCGTTGTAAACGATAATATAAACGGCGACTCCGCACATAGAAACGGTATAGTATTTGCTCTTACAGACCACGACGGCGACCTGAGCTTTAATTATAGTGGTACTGACGTAAGCTACTACTGGGCATTTATCAATGACTGGGGCGGCGTAGAAGTCATCGAAATGGGTAAATATCAGAATTGGCACTGGTTAAGCACAAGCGGCGTAGACCTTAGTACACTCGGTATTGATATTACACAGGGTGTTACACTCGCTGCCCAGTGGGATAACGCAGGTCATATTAGAGTGTATGCAAACGGAATACTTGTACACGATATTACAGACTCTACACCTCTTACAGGCAACTACTACGGACTTCTTGTAAATAAGTGGGGTAATACTCAGGGTCCTGATTATGAATACCCTTACGATGCTCCCGTTACGTCGTTCATAGCAGGTTAGTCTTTTGCTGATTTTAAAGGCGGAAAACAAAACAGCCGCACTTCTTTAAAAGGGAAGTGCGGCTGTGCCATTTTAAGTGGATTTACAGTATTTTTTCTTGACAAATATAAATACTGATGCTATACTAAATTCAGTGAATTTTTATAAACATATTCATTATTTCAGATAGGAGAACAGTTATGAAAAAAATCAAAGGATTAGTATGCACTCTGCTGCTTCTTTCAATGATGGCATCAATGTTTTTAGTAGTAAACGCTGCAGATGGCAACCGAAGCGGTATTTCTATTGACCGTGCAACGTCCAAAAACAAGATGGGAGAATGGGTAACATACCCCGAGGGTTATTATGCTACTGACAAGAGATTTGAAGAAGCACCGGTAACCTTTGAGTTCTGGGCGTACATACCTTCAAATGTTTGGAACAGTGCAAGCGGTGTCGTTCTCAGCAACTATGCTGAAATCGGCGCGCCTAAAAATACAAATGACTGGTTCACCCTTACTATCGAGCCGAAGGGCTGTCCTAAGCTGGCTATCGGATATTCTGACGGCAGAATCAACGAAAAGACCTTTGGAAGCCTTATCCAGAAGGATTCATGGACTCATATTGCTATGATTCTCGATCAAAGCGCACGTAAAATAAAGATGTACGTAAATGGCGCACCTAAGGGACAGCTTGGCTTTGGAGAGGGTAACAAGGGCTCCATACTTAACGAGAATTTGGATAATATGCTCTATCTTCTTAGCGACGCACGCCCCGGAAATAAGAAAGCGATGTGCGACATAAAGATAAGCGACGTTGCGGTATACAGCGATATGCGCAGTGCTGCTGAAGTGAAAAGCGATTACACAAGCGGCGCAGACGTGAAGGATAAAAACCTTATGCTTTATTATCAGATTTCTGAAAAAGAGAAGAAAAAAGATATTAAAGACGCAAGCGGTAACGGATATGATATGAATTATTACCGCACCTTTTATACCGAGGCCGAAATGAAGGAAATTCGCAAGCAGGACAGTAGCGAGTACGCTTATTCAATGGTTTTGGTTCCCGATACTCATTTTTGGGTAGGATCTTCGGCTGCAAAGCGTTCGGCGATCTTTGACTACGTTATTCAGAATAGAAAAATAAAGAATATTGAGTACGTTATCGGTGTTGGAGATATGACGAGCGACGGCAGGAAGGATGAATGGCCTCTTGTAAAGCAGGAGTACTCACGTCTTGACAAAGCAAAAATTCCTTACTCTGTGGTCAGAGGTAATCACGATACCATAAGAAATTCTTCGTACTTCAACGGTGTTTTCGGACCGGATACACCGTATTATGAATACGTTAAGGAAAACGGCGGTTTCTATAAGGATAACACCTCGGTTAACACATATATATGCTTTAAGGCAAACGAAAACGTTGATTATTTGATGCTGAATCTCGACTTCTGTGTTGACAAAAAGGTTATGCGCTGGGCAAACAAAGTTATTACTGATCACCCCGACCACCGCGTAATAGTCGTAACACACGCGTGGCTCGGTAGCGACGGTAAGATTCTTAACGCATCATCGTACGGCGCTCCGAGTATGTATGACCCTACCTTCCTTAATCCAGACTATATATGGGAAAACTACCTTAGCAAGCACGAAAACGTAGATATGATCGTCAGCGGTCATACACACTCCGACCAAATTCTCACGACGCCCATAGTCGGCGAAAAGGGCAACGTGGTTCATCAGGTCCTTATTAACAATCAGTGCTCGCCTGAGCATTTCAAAGGACTCGGTAATATTGCAATTATGAACTTTACCGCAGACGGACGCTTTGCTAACGTAGCATACTATTCTACCGTTCACGAAAAATATTTCTACGAGGGAAGCGCAGACATAAAGCTTGATCTTGATGCTACTGCTTCGGCTACCACAGATATTAGCGGCAAGGTATCGCTTGCAGATGGAAGTATAAAAGAGGGAGATTTCTCTTTCCTTCTTAACTCATCTGACAGCAAATTCGCTGTTGACTCATCTAAAACACCTGTAAAGGTAGCAAATGCGGCAGACGGCTCGTTCGTGTTTAAGGATATTACCTTTGAAAAAGAGGGAACATATTACTTCGTGATCTCGGCAGATAATTCTGTCAATGACAAAAATATAAGCATTGACGAAAGTATATATCACGTAAAAATCGAGGTCGTTAAAGATCGAAACGGTATCTTAGAGGTGTCCGAAACTCTTATTACAAAGAAGGGCGGCACACAGGCTCAGGATATAATAGAATTCACAAACGTATATGCGAAAAATAACACCTTGTTTTGGATAGGAATTACCGCGTGCGCAATCAGCGTAGCAGGAGCGGTCGTTGTTTTGGTGTCCAGATCAAAGAGAAAACGCGCGAAAAAGAGTAACTAAAAGTAGATGAGTGGCGCCTCGCTGCCACTCATTTTGTCTTGACAAGAGCGTGCTTTAATGGTATAATACAGTAAATTCGGTGGGAAATAACCGGTAGTTTTATTAAGGAGAAACACTATGAAAAAAATTATAAAAATGGTTTGCGTTTTACTGCTTTTTTCAATGCTTATGCCAACCTTTCTTGCGGTAAGTGCTGCAAATGAAGATACTGCAGGCGAAAGATCGGGTATCGAAATGAAGCGTGTGAAAACAGGCTCTACAACACACACGGAAGGATACTACACGACAGATAAGAAGCTTGACAAGATTCCCGTAACATATGAGGCTTGGGTATATATACCGAGTGAGACGTATGACAGCGCAAGCGGCATTATTTTGGGTACTATGTACGATCTGTGGGACGATTCTTGGGAAGCGGGTACCTGGTCTAACGACGTTCATTTTTCTTTTGGAGTAAAAGCAGGCGGACATCCTTGCCTTGTTTACGGAAAACTCGGACAACAGCAGCGTATTTGGGAATTTTCTGACCCGAAGGTAGTAATTCCTGCTGATAAATGGACACACGTTACCATTTGCCACGATGCAAGCGAGGGTAATAAATTTGTTTGGTGTATGATCGACGGCGATCCGAATAAGGTTCAGAGATCGGGAAGTGATAACTTCCCAAGGCTTGGTAACACGATCTTTGACAATCACCTTTGCCTTGGCGGCGATAATTTCAGAGGAAACAGCCACGCACCTAAGGATATGTTATTTAGCGACGTTGCGCTGTATGCGGATATCCGTACGTACGAAGAGGTCAAAAGCGACTATGAGAATGGTGCTGACACAAACGATAAGAATCTTATACTCTATTATCAGATCTCTTCCGAAAATCAGAATAAAGACATCAAGGATGCAAGCGGCAACGGATACGATATGAACTTTTACCGCATTTTCCTTACAGAGGCTGAAATGAAGGAAATTCGTAACCAGGATAAGCACGAATATGCTTATTCAATAGCCGTTCTTCCCGATTATCAGTATATTTCGGGCAGATATCCTCAGAAGCTGAATACGATTTTCAAATATCTTGTAAACAATAAAGAATCAAAAAATATACAGTACGTTATTACCGTTGGCGATATGACAGACAGCGATACTGACGGGGAATGGTCAAATGTCAAAACGCAGTATGCGATTTTGGACAAAGCAGGAATACCATATACTGTTGTCAGAGGAAACCACGACGGAAACGGTGCTAAATTTAATAAGGTTTTCGGAAAGGGAACGCAGTATTATAAGCACGTTGAGAAAAACGGCGGATTTTATAACAAAAACTCTGCGGCTAATACCTATGTTCTTTTTGATACCGAGGAGGTCAAGTATCTTATACTGAATCTTGACTGGGGCATTACCAGCACAAAAATACTTGACTGGGCTGATGATATTATAAAAGCACACCCCGACCGCCGCGTTATAGTTACACTGCACTCTTATCTGAACTGCGACGGAACGCTTCTCGAAAAAGGAGACTGGGCGGCTCCGAGTGGATATGATGGCGGGAAAAGTATCAACCCCGACCAGATGTGGAAAGAGCATTTTTCAAAGCACAAGAACATAGATATGATAATTGGCGGTCATATGCATTCGGACAACATTCTCGTAACTCCCGCAACAGGAGCAAACGGTAACGTAGTTCAGCAGCTGCTTATAGATAGCCAGTTTTCAGAGCTCTCTACGGGTAGCGGAGGATTTGGAGCACTCGGACTTATTGCCTTTATATATTTTACAGAAGACGGAAGCCACGCGAAGATAGAATATTACTCGACAACGTACAAAAGATATTACTTTGAGAAAAATACAGAGATCAGTCTTGATTTCGGCGCAGCCACCGTGGACGTCGGCGGTAATGTGACTGTTGATCGCAGAGATGTTAAGGCAGAAGAGTTTGGATTTACACTCAGATGGGCAAATCATGACTTTGCTTTACTTGAGGGCATAGAGCCTATGAAAACAACAAATAAAGCGGACGGCTCATTCGTATTTGAAAACATCAAGGTAAATAACGCGGGAACCTATTGCTTCGTAATTTCTCAGGATATTACGAATAAAGAAGAGCATATTACCTTCGATGCAAGTATATATCACGTAACAGTTAAGGTCGTAAGTGATGGAAACGGCGGATTTAAGGTGTCTGAAACGACGATCGTGAAGGCGGGCAGTACAGAGACCGATAATACGCTCGTGTTTGCCAATGCATATACAGGGCCTGTAAAACAGGATATGCCTTGGATATGGATCGCGGCAGGTGCGCTTGCCGGAGTAGGCGTGGTTGTCGGCGTTTTAGCTGTTGCTCTGAAGAAAAAACGCGCTAAAAAGGTTTAAAAAATAGAGCGGTGGCAGTTTGACTGCCACCGCTTTTGTATTGACAAAAATGGTATTTAATGCTATAATAAAGTGAAATTAGATGGGAGTGTCCATCAGTTTAGAAAAGGAGAGCTGCTATGAAAACAGTTAGACGCATTATCTGTGCGCTACTGCTTGCCTCGATGCTCGTGTCGATGTTTTTTGCAGTAAGTGCGGCGGAAAGTGATTCCGAAAAGGAAGAAAGAACAGGTATCACAATTGAACGTATAAAAACAAAGGGCGTAACACACCCCGAGGGCTATTACCTTTCGGATAAGAAGCTCGAGGAGATTCCCGTAACCTACGAAGCGTGGGTATATATGTCTTCTTCCAAAACTTATCCGCAGGAAGGAAACGTTATCCTCGGAAACATTCCGCACATATATGGTATCGGTACTGATAACTGGTTCAGCTTTGAACTTAAGAACGGCTGCGAGCCGAAGCTCATGTTCGGATATAACAATAAAGAAGTTACTGAGGTCGTGTTCTGGAAGGAAGGACGTGTTCCTAAGGACAAGTGGACTCACCTTGTGCTCGTTCACGATCAGGCTGCAAAGACAGTAAGCTGTTATCTTGACGGTGAGCTCAAAGAAACAAAGTCATTTAATTTCAAGCCCGATAAAACTACGATAGATAACCTTCTTTTCCTCGCAGGAGACGGATATAGTGCGAATAGAAGAGCATTTACCGGAACTCTTGGCGACGTTGCGGTATATTCGGACGTTCGCAGTGCCGCAGAGGTTAAGAGTGATTATGAAAACGGCGCAAGCATAGGCGACGAGGACCTTCTCCTCTATTATCAGCTTTCTGCCGATATGGACGGAAAAGATGCTCCCGACCTCAGCGGAAACGGATATAATATGAACTATTACCGTATGATGCTTACCGAAAACCAGATGGATCAGATACGCAGTCAGGACGAGAATGAATATGCTTATTCAATAGCTTTCATTCCCGATACTCAGTATATGGTAAGCAAATTCCCTAAGAGGTTTGAGCCTATTTACGATTATATTCTTGAAAATAAAGACAAGAAGAATATAAAATACGTTGTCGGTCTTGGCGATATGACAGACGCAAACTCGACTAAAGAGTGGGATATGGTCAAAGAGCAGATCGACCGTCTGAACGGTGTTATTCCTTACTCAATTATCAGAGGTAATCACGACGGCAGAGCCGGAGATGCTAAATTTGACAGTATTTTTGCTCAGAACACGTCAGATTATTATAAGCACGTAGCGGCAAACGGCGGCTTCTATAAGCAGAACTCTGTTAAAAACACGTATCTTCTCTTTGAAGAGAATAATGTGAAGTATATGATACTCAACCTCGACTACGGCATTGGCGAGGACGTGCTCAAATGGGCTGACAAGGTTATTTCCGAGCATCCCGATCACCGCGTTATGATAGTAACACACGCGTGGCTCAATATCAATGCAGAGCCTTATACCGCGACCGACTGGGCGTCCCCGAGCAGTGAGGTTCCGGGTAGCGTTAACCCCGATCAGATGTGGCAAAAGCACTTCAAAAAGCACGCAAATATCGATATGATAATCTGCGGACATACAAACTCCGATCAGGTGCTCGTAACACCTGTCATAGGCGATAACGGAAATACCGTTTATCAGATACTTATAGACGGTCAGTACGCAGATATTTCGACCTTCAACGGACTCGGACTTGTCGGACTTATGTACTTTACCGAGGACGGACGCTTTGCGAAGATAGAATATTATTCGACAGCTTACAACAGATACTACTACGAAGGACACACAGACATTCACCTTGACCTCGATGCCGTTGCTTCGGATAGCATAGACATCAGCGGTAAGGTATCTCTTGAAGGCAAGGAGCTTGCAGCGGGAGATTTCACATTCCTTCTCATTTCTACAAACGGTGAATTCGATGTTACCCCGGGTGCAACACCTATAAAGGTGAAAAATGCGGCAGACGGCTCGTTCATATTTAAAGACGTTACCTTCTATAAAGCGGGAACGTATCACTTCGTGCTTTCGGCAGACACTGAGGGCGCAAAGGACGTAGCCATTGACGAAAACGTTTACCACGTAACCGTCAAGGTAAATAGGAACGGCAAGGGTGAAATCACGGTAAGTGAAACCCTTATTACCAAAAAGGGAAGCACCGAGGCTGTGGATACAGTCGCTTTTGCAAACGTATATGACGGATCTGCAGTGCAGAATATACCTTGGATATGGATCGCAGCAGGTGCGCTTGTTGGCGTTGTTCTTGTTGTCGCTATAATACTCGTATCGAAGAAAAAACGCGCTAAAAACGCATAAAACAAAAATAAAACGGTGGCAGTACTCTCTGCATTCTTAGCGGAGAAATAGGCGGCGGAAGTACCGAGGCATTGATTTGCCTCGGTATTTCTGTTTTTGTGGGGTTACGATGCGATAGCATCGGATGTTCTCACGGTATGCTGTTCTCTGAATCCTACGGTGAATACGATGTCAAT
>JAZNLM010000091.1:0-11775 GCA_045579105.1 Candidatus Flemingiibacterium sp. | reverse complement strand
GCGCCGCCACAGAGTGTTTGGCTAAACCCAATCCACGCTCCCGGTATCCGAGGTCCCCGCCGACACCCGTGTCGGCACCCCGGAAACCGTTTAGTGTTAATCTTTTGTTTTGCCATATCTTTGGCGTTGCATCAGAAAGATGCAAATGCAGAACGTTGCGGCTTATATACCGAACATACCCTCGCGGATAACCTCGCAAACAGTGGGATGAGGGAATACAAAGTTGCGTACGTCCTCAACGCGCATCTGCTTTTCAACCATCATAGCCGCGCCGTAGATAATCTCGGATGCATAAGTACCGATCATATGTACGCCGAGCACACGGCGGTGAGCCTTGTCGATGATGATCTTAACGATACCGTCGCCGCCTTCGTTTTCAGCAACGTAACGTCCGCTGTAACGGAGAGTGAAGGATTCAACCTTCGCGTCGATACCCTTTGCCTTGATTGTTTCAGAGGTTTCGCCAACCGATGCAACCTCGGGATTGGTGTAGATAACAGCAGGGATAGCATCGTAGTTTACGCTGTCCTTCTTGCCGAGCATATCGTTGACTGCAGCTTCGCCCTCACGGTATGCGGTATGAGCAAGCATTGACTTGCCATTTACGTCACCTGCAGCCCAAACGCCGCCGATATTGGTGCGTCCACACTCGTTGGTTACAATAGCGCCGCGCTCGGTGAGTACGCCTATATTCTCAAGACCGATGCCTGCAGTATTAGCGCGGCGACCAACTGCGCAGAGTACGCAGTCTGCCGAAACTTCAACAGTCTTGCCCTCGTATTCGCAGGTAACAGACTTTGTACCAACGCCGGTAACCTTTGCACCGAGCATAAACTCAACGCCCTTCTTCTTATAATTCTTAAGAAGAATAGCCGCGATCTCGCTGTCGGTAGGACCGCCGATGTGATCCATCATTTCGATAACGGTAACTTTCGAGCCGATGGAGTTGAAGTACGAAGCCATTTCCATACCGATAACGCCACCGCCGATAACAACAAGCTCCTTCGGAACAGTAGTCATATCGAGGATCTCGCGGTTGGTCTTAACAAAGCCGCTTGCAACGCCCTCACGGAGTCCGGGAATCGGAGGAACTGCCGCGGAAGAACCGGTGCAGATGAGAAGTCTGCGAGCCTCGTAGGTTTCAGTACCTACTGCAACAGTGAACGCCTCGCCGTTTCTGCCCTTGATCTCGGCGTGACCGTTAACAACGGTAACACCGCCGTGCTTCATCTTCATGCCGATGCCGCCAACAAGCGTCTTTACGACCTTATCCTTGCGAGCTACAACAGCCGCGTGGTCAATAGAAGCGCCCGGCAGCTTTACGCCGTAGTCTTCGCTGTGCTTTGCATAGTCGAAAATCTTTGCGGAGTAAAGAAGAGTTTTGGTGGGGATACATCCCTCGTTGAGGCAAACGCCGCCAAGTGCGCGCTCCTCGATAACGAGAGTAGAAAGTCCGCCTTCAGCTGCACGCTCTGCCGCGTTGTAGCCTGCAGGGCCGCCACCGAGAATTATAAGCTCATACATTATACCTACCTCCTAAATTACTTTGCAAGCAAGAGCGAGAAATGCTCGAGGTTTGCACAGAGATCCTTGAGGAAGCGAGCCGCGGGAGCGCCGTCGAGTGCACGGTGGTCGAAGGTGAGCGAAAGTCCCATTGCGGGATAAGTCGTACCATCAGCCTTAATTCGCTGGGTGATAGCACATACACCAAGGATTGCAACCTGCGGAGGATTGATAACGGGAGTAAAGCTCTCAACGCCGAGCGATCCGAGGTTGGTAACAGTGAAAGTACCGCCGGAAAGCTTGTCAGGAGAGATTGCACCGCCCTGAGTTTCCTTAATAAGAGTCTTTGCATTCGCGGAAAGCTCTGCAAGGGACATGGTTTCAGCCGCCATAAGGGTGGGAACCATAAGTCCGCGCTCTGTGTCAACTGCAATGCCGAGGTTTACGTTATCGAAGATACGCATAACATCGTCAAGCCAGTGAGCGTTGAGGTCCTTGTGGGTCATAAGCGTCTTTGCAACAGCATAGAGAACGATATCGTTAATGGTGATATTACCCATGCCAAGAGCCTCGCCGTTTGCCTTGAGGTTCTTTCTGAACGCCATAACCTCGGTTGCATCGAAGGATGCATTGAGAGTAAGCTGTGCCATGTTGGACAGCGAAGCGTGCATCGACTTTGCGATAACCTTTCTGATGTTGGAAATCTTAACGTCGGTGTAGCCGCCGGTGGCCTTAACGGGAGCCACAACAGCTGCTTCCTCTGCAGTTTCCTCAACTACTACGCGCTCGCCTCTGAGGAATGCCTCAACAGCCTCTGTGGTGGTAGTCTTGCCTGCATCAAGAAGTGCGTTTACGTCACGTTCGATGATTCTGCCCATAGGACCGGTTGCAACTACCTTGGAAAGGTCTGCGCCAGCTTTAAGAGCGAGAAGCTTTGCTCTGGGGGAGATTCTGAGAATGTCGCCGGCAGCTTCGGTCGCAACAGGTGCTGCTGCGGCTGCAGGAGCCTCAACTGCGGGAGTTGCTACAGGTGATTCTGCCGCTGCAGGAGCAGCCTCAGCTGCAGGAGCTGCTGCTTCCTCCTTCTTGGGGATAAGAGCGGAAATATCTTCGCCTGCGTCGCCGATGATACAAACGACCTCAAGGCAGGGTACGTCGTCGCCCTCTCCTGCAAGCACCTCGAGAAGAGTACCTGCTACTTCAGACTTTTCGTCAAAACTTGACTTGTCCGTCTCGTAGGAGAAAAGTACGTCGCCTACTGCTACCGTGTCGCCCTTTTTCTTGGCCCACTCGGTGATGATGCAGCTTTCAACGCTTTGTCCCTGACGAGGCATAATTACTGCGGTTGCCATATGTATTACTTCCTTTCTGAAAATAATTTACTAAAATTTATGTCGATCACTTTGCGATAATGATTTCAACGCCTGCCGCTTTTGCAGCCTCGCAAACGTCGTCTGGCAGGTGATCGTCTGCCACTATGGTATGTACCAAGTCGAGATCACAGAATGTAAACGGTAAGCTCCTGTCAAGCTTCGCCGTATCAAGAAGAATAACTACGCGGCGTGCTTTTTTGACTACCATACTCTTAAGCTCGCACTCCGAATAGTTGCCGCTCGTAAAGCCGTCCTTTATGGAGAATGCCGAGGGAACAATAAATGCGATGTCAATGTTAGTATCTTCTAAAAAGCGCGTTGCTTGATTTCCCGAAATGGAGAGATTTCCGCGGTTCACCATCCCGCCGACCAAGTTTACTATCGGCCTATTCTTTTTAACAAGCTCGAGTGCAATGTTGGGTCCCGTAGTAACAATAGTGTGACGTTCATCCGGAAGAAGCGACGCAAGCATCATAACCGTAGTACCCGAATCGAGGAACAGAGAACGTCCAGTTTCGATAAGACCTATGGCACATCTTGCTATCTTTTCCTTTGCCGTCATGTTTTCACGAAGACGCAGATGGAAGCAATCCTCCATAGATGTCGTGATAAACTTCATCGAACGCGCGCCGCCGCGCACCTTTATCGCCTCGCCCTGCTGCTCGAAATATTCGATATCTCGGCGAAGAGTCATACTCGACACCTCGGGAAATCTTGCTTCAAGCTCTCGAAGAGATATAAAAGGCTTTTCGGCGAGAAGCTCGCGTATAATGGTTCGGCGAGAGGATTTCATATTATTTCTCCATTCCGCCGCCAGGGGGGCGGCACAAATAAAGTTAGTGAAATTCAAATGTGTTGGCAAAGCTAACGGAAACGGGATCAATCCCATTTTTAATTTGAATTTACGTGCGTGAACAGCCAATCTTGCCTTTCAGCTTAATAAACCTTCACGCCTTTTCCTTTCGTAGGCGGCAAAAATGTTAACTCGCTACCAAAATTCACATTTTTTAAGTTAAAATTAACATTTTACACTCATATTGTAGCACACAGGTCAGGAAATGTCAATGTGTTTTTTGCACTATAGATGGAGAAAATTGAAAAATTTTTTAGTGTTTGTGGTTTATTTAACAGTTTTCTTCGCCGCGGTGAGGGTATTGCGAAGGAGCATGGTGATTGTCATAGGTCCGACGCCGCCGGGAACGGGGGTAATATACGATGCTTTGGGTTCGACAGTTGCGAAGTCAACGTCGCCCGTCAATTTACCGTCCGCCCTGCGGTTCATACCGACGTCAATGACTACCGCGCCGTCCTTTACCATATCGCCTGTGATGAAATCCGCCCTACCTATCGCAACAACAAGAATATCTGCGCGGCGGGTTACCTCTGCGAGATTCTTTGTGCGCGAGTGGCACACGGTAACAGTACCGTTTGCGTGAAGAAGAAGCATAGCCTGCGGTTTGCCCACGATGTTCGAGCGTCCGACTACCACGCACTCCTTACCGGTAACATCAATACCGCTCTTTTCGAGAAGCACCATAACTCCTGCAGGTGTACACGGCAGAAAATCGTAGTCACCGATCATTATTTTGCCGACGTTCATTTCGTGGAATGCGTCAACGTCCTTTTTCGGATCAATGTTCTGTATTATAATATCATCGTTAAGATGCTTCGGAAGCGGAAGCTGGACGAGTATACCGTGAATATTATCATCGGCGTTAAGCTTGTGTACAAGCGCGAGAAGTTCTTCTTCGGCAGTAGCTTCCGGAAGCTCATAAACCTCAGAGTAGAAGCCTACTTCTTCACAGCCCTTCTTCTTATTCTTAACATAAACCTTTGAGGCAGGATCCTCGCCCACGATTATAACCGCAAGTCCGGGAATCGCGCCCTTCTCCTTCAGTGCCGCACACTCCGCGGCTATCTCTGCGCGGACCTCTGCCGCGATTTTCTTTCCGTCAATTATGTTTGCCATTGTAATCTCTCCTTTATTGTACATTCATATTGTACATTCAAAAATGTTTACTGAGGGGCACCAGCGGTCGCCCGAGGGCGGTCACTGACCGCGCATACAAAAATCTTCATATCTCTTAATGCTTATTTCTCGGGGTCTTCGACCAGTTCGGTACCTTTATCGGCTTCAGGCTCGTTGGCTGTTTCTCCCGTCGCTTCGTTTTCCGCATAAACCGATTGATATTCAACCGCATCAAGCCTTTTACGGCTTGCGCGTACACTACATACTACCATCGTTACAGCGCCTCCGATAAAGCACAGCGCTGCTACAAGCTGTGACACACGCACGGTCTGTCCGAGTACGCCCTCAAGTAAGTACAGGCTGTCAGTTCGGAGTCCTTCGATAAAGAACCGTCCGAAGCCGTACCACGTGAGATACCATAGCGTCGGTGCGCCGTCATACTTCTTCTTTTTGTAGAAGCACATAATAAGAATGAAACCGATAATATTCCAAAGCGACTCGTAAAGGAACGTGGGATGTACGCCGAGCGTGCCTGCTAGCATTCCTGCATACTGTTCGCCGTTTATCTGCCCCTTATAAAGCATCTCACTTGCTATCTGGGGCGAGCACATACGCCACGGAAGCGTCGTCACATCGCCGTATGCCTCGGCGTTAAAGAAGTTGCCCCATCTGCCTATCGCCTGCCCGATAATAAGTCCAGGCGCGGCGATGTCCATAAGCTTCGCCGTTTTTATTTTCTTCGTCTTGGAGAACACGAACACCGTTGCCGCGCCGGCGATAACACCACCGTATATGGCAAGTCCGCCGTTCCATATAGCGATAACGTCATAGAAAGATTTAAAGTTTTCCGGCTTCATCAGAACGTAGTAAAGTCTTGCGCCGAGTATCGTGAATATAATAAGGAATATCGCCAAATCAAAAATATGGTCGCTTTCAATTCCCTCGTGCTTCGCCTTGCGATTGGCTACCATGAATCCCACTATCATCGCAAGTGTGATTATTATGCCGTACCACATAACGGGGTGGGATTTGCCGTCCGTCCAGAAAAGCGGTATGCGGAAGGCTTCGGGGTTAAGGTTGAACTCTCCCATCTTAAGTCCGGGGAAAGAGATAATATTGGTAAGAAATGCACTTATCATTTATTTGTCCTCCCCAAGCGGCTTTACGATGCAAAACGAATAGTATTCGTCCTTGTACATCTCATTAAGCAGTGCTGTCGCTTCCTCGTACGTCACCTTTGACATAACGTCAACGTAATCGAGGATATCACCGTCGTCAAGCGCAAACTGCAGGAAGTTGTTCGCGATATCGTCTGTGCTGTCGAACCATCTTACCATATGAGCGTAAAGCGCACGCTTCGAGCGCTCAAAGTCCTCGCGCGGCATGCCGTTCGCCTTCGCATCGTCAACACACGCCTTGAAGCGACTAAACACCTCATCTGGATTCGACGACTCGCCAAAAAGCGAGTTAAACGCGTAGCTCTTGCAGATGTTGTAGCCTGCATCGAACTGTCCGGAAATAAGTCCGTCCTCGTAGAGCTTATTGTAAAATTCGCCCGATTTGCCGAACAGAACGTCGTTTATTATATCCGCCGCGGCGTTTTTCTTTAAGCGCTCTGCCGCACCGTCGGGAATATCCACATCCTTTACGCCGATAGCGAACAGTGGCTTTGATACCTGCATATTGTGCTCGCGCCTGGGCATATAGACTTCCGCTTTTTCCTCGGGATACTCGCGAATAATATCGACGGGCTTCTGCTCTTTTAAAATCTTGTCGCAAACAGCGTTAACCTCGTCGACACTGACGTCGCCGCAAACAATGAGCATCATATTGGAGAGGTTGTAGAAGACGCGGAAGCACTCGTAAAGTATGTCCGCGGTAATGTGCGATATAGATTCAACCGTTCCCGCCACATTGATGCGCACGTTGTGCTTTTCATACATCGCCTCAAGAAGCATCTGATAAAGTCTGCGGAACGGGTGGTCGTCGTACATGCGGATTTCCTGCGCAATAATTCCCTGCTCTTTTTCCACCGTTTCGGGAGTGAAATATGGCGTCGAAACAAAATCGAGAAGTATCTCTAAATTTTCGCTGAAATTCGATGTGCACGAGAAAAGATACGCCGTCATCGTGTTGCCTGTGTACGCATTCGCGTCGGCGCCGTACTCGGCGAAACGGGTGAAGGTATCTTCGCCGTTGGGGTTTTCAAAAAGCTTGTGCTCAAGGTAATGCGCGATTCCGTCGGGAACGTTTGTAAACTCCTTATCGCCCGCAAGCTTAAAGCGCGAGTCTATCGAGCCGTAGCGCGTTGCAAACAGCGCGTAGGACGTGGACAGTTTCTTCGGAAAGACGAACACGTCAAGTCCGCTCTTATGCTTGAAGCTGTAATATTCTTCTTTTAAAAATCCACTCTTTTTGGTTGTAACATTAAGCATTTTCAGCACCATCCTTCAGCGTTCCGTTAAGGAAGTAGACCGTATCAAGCGTCGCCTTATTAGCAGCGGCGATGATTTCTTCCTTAGTAACTCCCTCAACATCTCTTATAACATCGTCGGGAGTACATTCGCACCTTTCTAAAATACGTCCGAGATACCAGGATTCAAGCCCTCTCGCGCTGTCGGAAAGCGTACGGTAGGTGTTTATGATACCGAGTTTTGCGCTATTCTGCTCGTCCTCGGTGAAATCGCCTGCCTTAACGGCTTCGAGCTGGTCAAGTATTGCCTTCTCTGCAATCTCGCGCTTGTCGACCTCAATACCACTCGAAGCGATAAGCAGTCCCTTCTGTGCCTCGGGCGCACTCGAACAATAGTAGCAAAGACTCATCTTTTCGCGAACGTTCATAAAGAGCTTCGAGGTAACACCGCCGCCAAAAATTTCGTTAAACATCATAAGTGCGGGGTAATCCTTGTCCGCAAGAGCGATGCCCGTACGCCACCCGATAGAAAGCTTGCCCTGGTTTACGGGCATATCCTCGGTGATGCTCTGCGATTTTTCGCAAGCTCTGATAACCTCGGTTTCAGGAAGATCAATAGGTTCGCGCTTGACCTTTGCGAACATATCGGCGAGTGACGCCGCAAGAGCGTCCATGTCACACTGTCCTACGAAGAAAATCTCCACGGGATATTTTTCAAGCGCCAGCTTATACTGCGCATAAACACTTGCCGCGGTGCAAGCGGCTACGTCTTCCACCGTACCGCTCTCATCAAGACCGAAGCGCTCCCTCTTACACATCTCGGCTACACAGCGTTGACGTGCATAGTACGCCTTGTTGTTGATTTTTGCGTTGATAGCATCGATGAGATTTTTCTTTTCGCTCTCGGTGTACGCAGTGTCAAAGGCGTCTCCGTCCGTCACGGGATTAAAGAGAATATCCCCAAGCATACGAACGCACTCGAGTGTCACGTCCTCGCCGTTTATGGTATAAGCACTGTCAATCATAGAAGCGCACAGGCCGAATACTTGAAGCTCACCGCGCTTTTGGTTACGCGCTGACATCCCCGAGGCATAGAGATAGTCAAGAGCCTTGTTTATCTCTGCCATGTTCGGGTACTTTTTAGAACCCCGCAGAAGTATATTGGGAATAAGCGCGTTTTTGGCTGCGCACTCTTTATCTAGCGGCGCTATAAAATTAACGGAAAGAAATCCCGTTTTAAATTTGTCGGTATTAAGACACCTTAGCATCACGCCCTCGGCGATACGCTTCTTAACAAGAGCCATTATCTGTACTTCCTTTCGTAAACCAAGACAATTAAAATATATAAATATATTTTACACCTTTTATGTCATAATTGCAACAGATATACTGTAAATTTTTAGAATAATATTTGAGGTCTACGGATTTAGTGAAAAATAGAAGGTCTTATCCCGTAATATTTTTCCAGAAAATCCGTTAGTCCACGGAGATATTTTATCAAAAACTTCCGCATCGGTAACATAAACCGCCTCGACCACGTCGCTTATTGCACCTGCGGGAGACATCCTTGCCGCAGGACCGTATGCACCAAGTATCACATATCTCGCGCCATCTGCAAAGGCCCATATTTCCTCGTTCTCCCAACCCGAAGCACAGACATATGCCGTGCTCGCGTCTTCGTGGGTAAAACGCACTGCTGTCAACAAACGCGAGGAGCGTGAAAGCTCGGCTCTCGGGGAAAGATTCACGATGACCTCGCCGTGTGTAAATTCTGTTATTTCACTGTTATTATAGAGCTCTGTTTGTGTGCCGTATTCACTCGCAAGTGCGGTAATATCCGCGATAAGATGCGCCTCTTGTACATTTTGCGGTATAGGCACGAGCACACGCTTAACCTTACGGCAATTTAATAATTTGAGCAACACGGGCACACTTCGCCGCGACGGAGTCAGCAAAATAAGCATATCAACCTGTGTCAAATACTGTTCGGCGAGAAAATCTAACGTTGGATAGACAGTCTGGGATAAGCCGTCGCCAACAGAAATTACCGCCGCCGAATGATTTGAAACAAGTGTAATCGCCTCGCTGTCCGAATAGCTCACCGTGTATACGGCGGCGCGTTTTTCTGTCACGGCATCATAAGCATACACACAGCCGAAGAATAAGGTAACCGATATAGCGAATGGTACGAGCGCATAGAGCCAATTACCAACTCCGCGCATAGCCATAAAAACTATCACCGCAATACATGAAAGTATTATGGGCAGCGTGAACGAGTATCCGAGCGAAACAAGTACGGAATGTTTTGCAAGAGACGCGGCAATGTGGGTACACAGTTCCGATATAACACACACCGCACCCGCAATAAAACCGCCAGGAATATGCAGACTGAGAAGCGAGCAAATGAGCAGCGGCGGCATAAGCAGAAGGAGTACATGGCATATCGGTGTGATAATTAAAGTCGAAAGCACTGTAGTTGGCGAAACTTCTCCGAAATATAGCCATTGAAGCGGCAGAACGAACATAATAGCGCCCAGTGAAACCGCGATTTCACCGGGGAGTTTCATAATCTTTCGCAGCATAAACCCACGCGTTTGCCTATCGGTCTTTTTTCGTGGTAGATTTGCCGCAGACTCGGCAACGAGCAACAGCCCCAGCGTCGCACCAAAAGACAACTGAAGGCTAACATCAAATACAGCCGTGGGGTCGCAGAGAATTATAAGTCCCACTGCTGCAAAGAGCGCGGTTATCCTGTCGCCGTTCCTGTCAATAAGCGCGGCGGAATACGATATCGCCAGCATAATAGCGGCGCGCACTGCCGAAGCGATAAATCCCGTCAGCGCAATGTAAAAACCAGCAACCACCATACATAAAATATACCTAGGTTTAGAACCAAGCCCAAACCGCATAAGGAAACGCTCAAGAGAGCCAACTATAACACTCAAATGAAGTCCGCTCAGGGCAAGTAAATGCATCGCTCCGATGTATTTGAAATCACGTTCGGTCTTACCGAGATTTGTCCGGTCACCGAGAAAAAGCGCGTCTGCAAGCGACGCGCTTTCCTTGTCAAGATAAAGTGTAAGTTTTGCGCTAAATGTGTCGCGCAGTTTTGCGAGAAAGACCGTGACTGTGCAGCTTTGTCCGCACAAAACAGGCTCACCGACCGTATTTGCAGTAAAAACGACGCCTTTTGAAAGAAGCTCCGTGCGCGAGGCGTTACGATAGGTATAAAACTCATTGAGTTTACAAAATTCAACGTCCACTTCAATAACATCACCCACGTTAACGGTGGTGCTGTCTGAGCCAATAAGTCCTCTCGCCCGTTCACTTTTTCCGTCGCGTGAATTTATCTGAACTTCGTAAGTCGCGCCAAAGTTCGTGCGGCTTTCGACGGACACCACGGTGGCGTTAATATATCCGTTTTCAAGTTCGTCGTATCTTGCCGCGTAAACATCATAATAAGCAAACGATGTAAGCATCATCACCATAGTGAGCGCAGCCAGAGCAAGTACAAACGGAACCGCATCCAGATTGCAGATACGCTCCACATTACTTCTTTTGAGAAGCGACACAGAAAGCAGGGCAACTATAAGTACTGCACCTATAACCACTATTTTAACAAACCCCGATTGCATCGCACACAATGTGGAAATCAAAATGGCCAAAGTAGTTATCAAAGCAAGCGGTCTGTGTCGATAGAAATTCATTGCGTAGTCTCCCTTCACAAAATCAGCTCATGGCGTTCACACTCAAATATTTTAACACATACACTCGTTTAAGTCAAGTTTGAAAATAAATCAACGGACAAAGAGGCGATAGATTAAAAATACGTAAATACACCAGCAAATGCCGCTGCATAGTCTCCTCTTTATAAGTAAACTGTACACAAAAAAATGCACCGCAGAAAGCGGTGCATCCCTATCTCTTTTTATATTTATTTCTCTGTTTCGCCATATAAACAAGCACGGCTATGTACGCAGCTAGCGCGAGCACAGCAATCGTTGCAAGCGTTTTGAACGTACGTGTACGCGTGAGTCCAAGGATAATATCGAGAACGTAAAGAATGTTGTCGCGGTTAACATTGGTTCGGGTAACAAGGTCAACTGTTGCAAGTTCCCTGCCATCGTACGATACAGTTATCTTTCCCGCAACCTCGCCCTCGCTGACGGGAGCTGTGAACGACTCACGTGAAAGTGTCCACTTCAGATCCACATCGGCGTCAACGTCTATTCCAGCAGGAAGATAAAGTTCCACGGGTTCTGCAGGAAACAGCGTAATGTAGTCAACCTTGCTTGAAAGTCTGACGGGCAGCTCGCATATCATTTCAGAAGTCGAAAGCACATCCGTGTACTCGTACGCGTCAAACGCCCATTTGATAAGCTTTGCTGCTTCGGTGTAGGAGTATATATACTCTTCGTCGCGCGTGGCTTGCATTGTCACTACTACGTATGTAAGACCGTCGCGCGTGGCGGTAGTCGCAAGGCAATAACCGCCCTCTTCAGTGTAGCCGGCGTTAA
>JAZNLM010000090.1:0-2019 GCA_045579105.1 Candidatus Flemingiibacterium sp. | reverse complement strand
TCTCTACTCATCAAAACGATTCGTCATAGTATTTTCTTTCTAATGTCTGATATACCATTGATAGAAACATATCAAGTGTCATTACTTCATAGATTTGAGTTTTCGGCTTCTTGAACTTCAAGTAAACCACCCCGTTCTCTGCATAAACCTCTGTTATAGCAATATGCGCTTCGGGAGTATAAACCATATAGTTTTCCATGCTGTCCTCCCTTATTTGGTAATAACACCTACTTCCACATACAGCGCATGGAGAAGCATACACGCTACTGCCGTTTTATCGGCATATCGATCAATCGTTTTTTCGTTCACTAATCTTTCCTTTATCGGAACACGCTTCATAGTTAAACATCTCCTTTGCCCACGCAGTTCAACAACCGCTTAATCGAACTCATCGCACACGGGAGCGTGGATCACGTAGTCCACAACGCCGAATATCGACCAATCGGATTGAGGATAGACGTCATACTTTCGTCTTCCCTTCTCGTTCAGCTCATCATTTGCTGCTCTCAGATAATACTTGCCGTTTTTCTTATCCAAGATCTTGCAGGTACTTTCACCGCCTTCAAGCATTGCAATGACAGTATCTCCAAGATCTGCCGTTGATTGTTTTCTTACGACAAGTAGATCTCCGTCAAAGATTCCTCGTTTTATCATACTTGGACCGGTAGCGTGGAGTATGATATGGTCAGCACATCCAAAAATAGCATCGGGGAGCACAACGGTTGCTTCAATATCCTCTATTGCGGGAGAAGGCTGTCCACACGGTACAGCACCACAAATAAAGCAATTGTGCTTATCCTCAACAGACAGTCTGTTCGGGAGCTTGATACTGTTCCATCCGCCCTCGTCAGATGACTCAATTAGGTGGCGCTTCTTGAGCCGTGCAACATCTGCTGCAACCGTTCCGAGAGAGTTATATCCACACTCCTTCTGTATCTGTCTGTATGTCGGCGCTTTGCTTTCCCTTTTCTGATACTCCAAAATATACTCAAGTGTTTTTTGAAGTCTGTCCTCATTCACACTACGCATCTTTGATTTCCTCCGAATAGTCGAACATTAAGTTCAGTTATATTATACAACAAAACCCGACCTTTGTCAATCGGGTTTCAGAAAGTGAGGTGCGGAACTTTTTCCGCACCTCGCGCTATTTTTTGTTGATTTATTGAACATATGCGTCCACGATGCTTTGAAATTCGTCTTTTACTCTTTCGGGGGCAATGATCCGCATCTTCCCTTTTGATGCAAATACCCAACCGTAGAAGTTACCCGACAGATCTACGTCAACAATTGCTTTGAAATGCGCCTCATCAACGCTCTCTGTTTTAACGTCATCACCGAACTTATCTATAATACTGCTCATCAGCTTATTCTCACAAAGCAATTCCACTTCGCAAGTTTCACCGTTCATCATAGAAAACTCTTTTTCAAAAAAGTCCGACATATCCAAGTCTGCACGAAGTTCAGCTCCCTGCTCATCAGTTACTATCAATTCGCACATTCTATCAATACGGAATTTAGCAAAGCCTTCCTTGTCTTTATATATACCGACAACGTAATACATATCGTTATTCCAAACAAGAACGCAAGGAGAAAGTGTGTATGTATATCCGTCATAACGCAAAACCTTTTCCTTGTTTGCGTTATACTCAAAGTATTTGAACTTGATCTTTCTATTCTCGGTAATGGCTTGGTGAATCTTATCCACGTATTCCATAATACCGGTGTTATCTGTTTTTGCGCGGCTTTCGATATATAAATGCCGTTTGAGTATTTCGCCTTTATGAGACCCGACAAGATCTGCGAGCTTTGAAACAAGCTCCAAGCTCTGTTTCTCCGAGATAAATCTGCTTGATTGCACAGCATCAACAAGAAGCTTTACCTCTGCAAGACTAAACGGACGCTCTCGCATATAGTATTGATTTTGGGTACTGCGAACACAGAATATATCATACCCTACGTCTTGCAGCTCTTTGATGCAGTCACTTATTGTCTCGCGTTTTGCATCGAGATCATACTGCC